>DATBFI010000529.1:0-30661 GCA_036558585.1 Chitinophagaceae bacterium | reverse complement strand
TAGCCAAAGCCTGTTATTGCGAAAAAATGTTTTGGAAATCTTAGCGGGCCTAATATAAATGGAAATATTTTGATCCTGTTTTTATACAAAGGTTTTATCAGCTTTTGATAAGCGCCTGCATCAACAGCTAAATCGTTTGCGGTTTCTTCTATCGAATGTTGAAGAACTGCGGCTGTGCCATCGTCGAAAGGATGCGCCGCTGCATACGGAGGATGTATAAATGTTAGCCCGAATTTATCTAATGGCAACTGGCTGAAAAAGGGCGAACTGACTGCCATTGGAAAAATGGCAGAACATACATCGTGAAGAAAACCAGGCAACGTAAGCTCAGCAGAACGCATGCCACCCCCGATTGTTGCTTTAGCTTCTACTAACAGTGTACTAAGACCATGTTGCTGCAGGGTAATTCCCGCAGCAAGTCCGTTGGGTCCCGACCCAACGACCACCGCATCATAATCTCTTTTTATCAAGTTGTATACTTATCTTTAACACAGTAATTTTTAGTTTTCTGCAAGTTTTATTTCAACAATTATAAAGCCATAAAAAAGATAGTGTTACCCGGTTTTAAAATTATATTTTGAAAATTAATTTTTTTGCGGGACTATCTGTCATTATAAAGTGATATTCCGGAGCAGAACTGCAATGAAACTGAAAACACTATGGACAGTGAACCTCAAAGCTTTTCGCGTTCGCCCGGTGCAGCTCCAACCTACTGGCTCACCCGCTTTCTTATTCTTCGCTTATTGGGAGTGATCTACGCTATAGCTTTTCTTGTGGCAATTAATCAAATCGTTCCTTTAATAGGTTCTGATGGACTGCTTCCGGTAGAGATTTGGCTAAAGCAGATCAGTGACAGGATTGGCACTGTGGACGGTTTTGTTAGGCTACCATCAATTTTTTGGTTTGGTCATTCAGACACCACACTCCTCGCTGCCGCATGGATCGGGCTTTTGCTTTCATGTATTGTAGTGGCAGGTTATGCAAATGCACTGCTTCTTTTTATGCTGTGGTTTCTCTATATGTCCTTTGTTCATCTGGGGCAGGACTGGTATGGATACGGATGGGAAATCCAGCTTCTTGAAACAGGTTTTCTGGCTATTTTTCTTTGTCCCCTGCTCGACATGCGTCCGTTTCCCAGGCGCGCACCTCCCATGCCCATCATTGTTTTGTTCCGTTGGCTGATCTTTCGCATTATGCTTGGTTCCGGTTTGATCAAGATCCGTGGGGATGAGATATGGCGTAATGGAACTGCTCTTTACTATCATTTCGAAACACAGCCAATTCCCGGGCCTCTAAGCCGGTGGTTCCATTTCTTACCACGTACAGTGCTGAAAATCGGGGTCCTGTTCAATTTCCTGGCTGAGCTGGCCGCACCGTGGTTCATCTTCTGGCCACGACTTGCCCGTCACATTGGGGGCACAGTGATAATATTATTTCAACTCAATATTTTCCTTAGTGGCAATCTTTCGTTTTTAAACTGGCTGACTATCATTCCTGCCTTAGCATGTTTTGATGATGGCTTCTGGTCGAAGTTTCTTCCGCGCCGACTCGTCATTAAATCAGAAGCCGCTGCACACAGTGCTATGCCATCTAAACCGATGCTCACTACTGCATGGGTTGTTACTGCAGTTGTTGTAGTCCTTAGCATTCAGCCTGCTCTTAACTTGTTATCTCCCGGGCAGGTCATGAACACTTCCTTCGATCCGCTGGAGATCGTAAACACCTATGGCGCATTCGGAACAGTGGGGCAGGAACGTTTAAATGTAGTGTTCGAAGGAACAACGGACAATGATACCAGCGATAAGGCCAACTGGAAACCCTATATCTACAAGGGACTGCCTGTATTGCTTAACAGGCGACCGCCGCAAATAGCCCCTTATCAACTGCGTTTAGACTGGCAAATGTGGTTTGCCTCCATGTCATCTCCTGATGATTATCCGTGGACGCTAAACCTTGTGTGGAAACTTCTTCATAATGACGCCGGTGCCGTAAGTTTATTTGCCGGAAACCCTTTTCCCGGCCAGCCGCCGCGATACATCCGGGCTGTGCTATACCATTATAGATTCGCAAAGCCTGGCAATGGCCAGGGCCTCTGGTGGACGCGTGAAAAAATCAGTGATTGGCTTCCTGCTATGTCCGCTAACGATTCACGCCTGATTGAATTTCTAAAAAGTTCAGGATGGATTCCCTGAAATATTTGTTTGATCGCAAACAATGATATAAGCCTCACGGTTACCCGGTGTTATCTCTGCAACATAATTTAGATAGTAACACATATGGATTGCAGAACACGTATCTGCCATACAAAATTCTCCTGGACATTTTAGAATAACGCCGGAAAAGACGATGAACTATTATTTTTCCTGCTATTTTGCAGTAAAAAACAAGGGCCATAACAAGTTAAACGATGAGAGTAACGAGATACAGCAAAAATGAACCATTGGTATTCGTCTGGGTAATGATACCATACGTGATTGCCATGAACCTGATCCTGTTTGGCAGTTGCATCATACATTCACTATCCCAATTTAGCGTGGCATTCTTAGTCAGTGCTGTTTATCTTTTTGCATGCTATTTAGTGTTTGGGCTTATGGCTATACAAATGCGTAAAAAAGTTCCCGCAGCAGGAGATTTGTTTAAACGCATTGGTATTATGTTGCCCGTATTTTATGTAATGAACATAGGTTTGATAAATGGTATCATCTCACTGTACAATCATATGCCTTTAGTTTCCTGCAATATAAAACAGGGAATAATGTGGTGGGGTGTTTTGTATGGCTGCATCATGAGTACCGGTATCACTTTCCTGAATGAAGGGGTTGCTAATTTTGAAATATGGAAGTCCTCACTAAATGAAACGGAGCGCTTGAGAAACATGTACAAGCGGAGCAAATTACTTGGTCTGAAAGGCCAGATAAACTCGCATTTTCTTTTTAACTGCTTTAATACTTTATCAGGACTTATAGATGATGATGAAGAAAAAGCTGAAAAGTTTTTAGATGAGATGACAAAAGTGCATCGTTATCTTTTAAGAAAGGATGATGATATGTTTGTGCCCCTGGCGGATGAAATTAAATTTTCTGTCTCTTACCTGTATCTTATTAAACAACGTTTTGGAAGCGGTATCGAAATAAAAATGACTGTTTCTTCAAAAAGTGAAGAGCAGCTATTGCCGCCCTTAAGTATGCAGGTGGTGCTGGAAAATATCATTTATACCAATGCGATCAGCAAAAACGATCCTTTGCTGATAGATATCAGTGTTGCCGATGATTTATTGCAGATCCGTCATTCCATACATGAAAAAAAAATTGTAGAGAACCTTGGGACCTATGAAGGTTTGGATAATCTCATAAATAAGTATCTCTTATTGAAAGCCGGTGAAGTAGAAATAAGGGAAAGTGAAAACCAAAGAGTGATAAAACTGCCATTGGTAAAAGAAATGGAGGTGGCATTATGAAGTTTGCAAAACCTGCACCCTTTTACGCATGGTGTTTCTTTGTCTCGATGCCCTTTATAACTTTTGCCCTGTGCTATATCATGTATGGCGATCGCCTGTACCATGAATGGTTGCCATGGTTGTATGGTTTTTTACTGATTTATCTCATCGGGTATTGCTCGTGGTATATGCATTACCAGTATGACTACTTTCTTCAGAAAAAATTTCCCGGCATTGAACATACTAAAAAAAGAGCGCTGTACAAATTGCTCATTTATGTTTTGATCATGTCGCCTTCTGTGTTACTTATCGCTTTTGTCTTTCACTATTTCCACGTTGCAGGATATTACATAAAACCGGGTGATATAAGGAATATGCTGCTGGTAGGACTTGCAACCAACATTGTTTTTGAAACTTTATATGAAGTAGTTTACATTATTGACAAGTACAAAGAAACAGCCATAGAAACTGAGTTGCTGGAATCAATGCATCTTCAGCAGGAATTTGATAATTTGAAAGATAAAGTAAACCCACATTTTTTATTCAATTGTTTCAACACACTTTCATCACTTATTTCAGAGAACAAAGCAATGGCAAGCAGCTTCCTCAATGATCTGAGTAAAGTGTACAGGTATCTTTTACAGAATAATGAAGAGGGAATGAGTACCGTTGAAAGTGAAATAAAATTTATACACAGTTATTTCAAACTGATCAGTACACGATATGGTGAAGGGGTTCAGTTAACCATTGAGATAGACCAAAAGTATTATTCATATCTTGTTCCTTCTTTAAGTTTACAATTACTTGTGGAGAATGCTGTAAAGCATAACGTAGTTAGTAAACATGCGCCGTTATCTATCGAAATATTTACAACAGAAGGCAAGCAACTTGTGGTTAACAATAATCTTAACCGTAAAGTGATCAAAGAAAAATCAACACGTATTGGCTTGCAGAATATTGAGTCTAAATATAAACTTATGAACAGGGAAGGCTTCCAGGTGATAGACGGTGAAACGTATTTTAGGGTCGTACTTCCTTTATTCTGGAAGCAGTCGGGATAGTATAGCTATAAAACGGTTATAAATTATTAGTATTTGTATTTTAAGCATTCAAAACATCTCACTATTCTTAAATCATTTCACGACAACAGGTATCGTGGCTTGCCTGTTCCCTGCTGAGAATTATTTTCTACCAATACAGCAATGCACTTGCCCATGTAAAGCCACTGCCAAAAGCTGCCAGGCAAACGAGGTCTCCTTCCCTGATATTACCTTTTTCCCAAACTTCACACAAAGCAATAGGTACCGAAGCTGCCGTGGTATTCCCATATTTTTGGATATTATTATGAACCTGGTCATCGCGCAGGCTAAGTTTTTTTTGTACGTACTGGCTAATACGCAGGTTAGCCTGGTGAGGTATAAGTATGGTGATATCTGATGGTTTTTTTCCATTTGCATTCAATGCTTCCATGATCGTCTCCGGAAATTTTTCAATAGCCTTTTTGAATACTGCCTGGCCATCCATGTAGGGAAAGTTTTGTGCCTTGTCGATCATAGCATGGCTCATGAACATGTCGGCTATTTCAGCATCGTTAAAATCTGCAAGTTTTTGATCCTGCCAGTAATTAGCATGTGAACCCGGATTGTACATCGCTAATATTTCTGCTCCCTGGCCGTCACTGTGCAGATGCGTGCTTAATATTCCCTGGTTCGCTTTTTCTGTAGGTTGAAGTATCACGGCGCCAGCCCCGTCACCAAAGATCACAGAGATATTTCTGCCTCTTGTACTAAAGTCCAATCCAAAAGAATGCTTCTCGCTGCCCACAACAAGTATATTTCTATAGGTGCCTGTCCTGATATACTGATCTGCTACGCTAAGTCCATAAATAAACCCGCTGCACTGATTACGCACATCAAGCGCTCCGATCTCTTTCATCTTCATAGCCCTTTGCAGCAATACTCCGCAGCCGGGAAAATAATAATCAGGACTAAGTGTTGCAAACACAATAAAATCTATTTCCTCTGGTGTTATTCCGGCTCTTTCAATAGCAATCTTTGCGGCTTCAATTCCCATGGTGGCAGTGGTTTCGCCCTCCCTTTTTGCAAAACGACGTTCTTTTATGCCTGTTCTTTCCTGTATCCATTCATCACTCGTGTCCATATATTTCATGATGTCATAATTGGTAAACACCTGCTCGGGCACGTACATACCGATTCCTGCAATTTTTGAACGAACCATATAGTGTATTTACAGTTAAGATAAAGAAAAAGGAGAAATTCAGGGGAAAGCATTTGGTCTTTCTTTCCTGCAATGACTCTAAATAGTTTTGTTTGTAAGCGAACATTGCAGCAGCAATTAAGAAGTTTCGCATCTTTCTTCTAACAATATTAAATTAATAGTTGGCCTCCCTGCCAAGAGTATAAAAATAGTTTTTGAATAAAAGTCACTTATAAAAACCGGTTAACAAAATTCACTTTTAATTATTCTGTTACCCGCTCATTTGGCGCAGGTTTTGTGCCTGAACAAATTTTGATTACAACTTATTTCTTCACCAAATTCTTCTTTATGAAAAGCAAGATCCTCCTGAGTGCCATTCTTCTTTTATTTGCAGCATTTTCTATAGCCCAGGCACAGGGCGATGCCAAAAAAATGACCGTTGATGAAAAAGTAAAAAAGACAATGAGTCAACTGACGCCTCAACTTGGACTGGATAATGATCAGCAGACAAAGATCCAGGCGATCTATACCGATTTTTATACTGCAAAAGAAAAACTATACGAAGGCTTGCAGCCAGGTGCTCAGCCTGATAAAGCTCAAAAGCAAAAATTAATGACTGACAGGGATGAAAAGATCAAGGCTGTTTTAAATGAAGATCAGTACAAAAAATTCAAAGACTGGGAAGACCAGATGAAACAGAAAAAAGATAAACCGAGTTCTTAAAACGGCATTTATTACGTGCTGAAAGAAGAATGAAAAACCCGGCCAGTTCCGGGTTTATTTTTTTACGCATTTAGTATGATCGCGTGATATAAATTGCAGGGAGCATTGTATTGATAATACCTTTACATAAAAATGGAAAACAAGGGATTACTTTTTATTCCAGACATAAGTGGCTTTACACGATTTATAAACGAAACAGAAATTGAACACAGCCGCCTGATCATCCAGGAATTGCTGGAGATGCTGATCAATGTAAACCAGATAGGGCTTGAAGTTTCTGAAATCGAAGGTGATGCGATCCTCTTTTACAAATTTGGTGAATCTCCCCGCCTGAAAGAATTGTATCAGCAGGTTGAGAAAATGTTTTGTACTTTTCACAGCCATCTTATTGCTTATGATCAACGTCGTTTTTGTCAATGCAAGGCATGTATATCTGCTGTCGATCTTACACTAAAAATAGTTACTCATTATGGTGAATTCACCAGTTACAATGTAAAAAATTTCAGCAAGTTGATCGGTAAAGATATTATTGTCGCTCATCAACTTCTGAAAAATGACATTGAACAACATGAATATTGGCTCATAACAAAAAACCTTGTGCAGGATAACACGCCTGAGGAACTTGCACAATGGATGAAGTGGAACAGCAGCGCGAAGCGAACAGAAAGCGGCGAAATACCTTTTCACTATACGCAATTAAGTCCTTTGAAAAATGAAATAACACCGGAATCGTTCCCTCAATTAGAGCTTTCAAAAAAAGTAAAAGTTATTTCACTTTCGAAAGAATATGAAACGGATATTATTACCCTGTTTCATGCAACCGGGGACTTTAATTATCGCAGCCGCTGGCGGGAAGGAGTAAAAGCGGTGGAGGAAATTGGTCATTATCTCCCGCGTGTGGGTATGCGCTGCCGTTGCATAATGGAAAACGGGGAAGTAATAATGTTTGCAAGCGGCTACTCCTATAGCCCTGAAAGAATTGAGTTTAGTGAAACCGATGAAAAGAAAAAAAGCTCAACATATTATCTCCTTGAAAAAATCGATAATAATAAAACGAAACTTACACTTGATTTGTATCTTGCAAAAAACATTACCACTCAAATTATATTCGGGCTGACCAAGAAAAAGAAATTGGAAGATTCCTTGAAAAAGTCATTACTAAATCTGAAGGAACTAGTAAAAGAAATTAAACTGCCCGTTAACGGTTGATAAGAAATCCGCATTACGTTTATAATTCTTCTTTGCAGCATTTGTCTCGAAATTTACGTGAGGCAGATTTTGGGTAATGTCATAAACCTTTTGCAGGCCATAAAAACTTAGTACAACGTTAAGAGACAGTTCCTTCCTGAAGAAGTTAATCCTGAAAAATAAATCCTATCTTTTCCGCTTTTGAAAGCATTCGTATGAAAATTGTTGGAACCAATACCTATTTGTCTGCAACCGATTTATCAACGCACATGAGTTGCAGGCATGCTACATGGCTAAACCTGCAGGAAGCAAAGAGACTGATTAAGGTACCCATTTATAACAATCCAACCGTTATTGCCCTGCGGCAAAAGGGTGAAGAATTCGAGAAAAATTATATCGGGGAACTGAAAAAGAGCGGCAAGCGAATAGTAGAAATAAGTAAGGATGACAGAGAGCGGGCATTTACAGATACCATAGAAGTCATGCGACAAGGAGCAGATGTGATCTACCAGGCAAGAATGGAACATGGAATATGGAATGGCTGGGCTGATTTTCTGCTAAAGGTTAATAAGGAGAGCAAATTTGGTAACTGGTCGTATGAAGTGCTTGATACAAAACTCTCAAAAGAAACAAAGGCGGGCGCCCTCCTGCAAATAAGTCTCTACTCGGAGATACTTGAGCAATTGCAGGGCTCCAGGCCCGAGTATATGCACATTAATAATCCGAATGGCGAGGAGCATTACAGGGTAGATGATTTTGCGGCATATTACAGGTTAATGAAAGAGGAATTATTGCAGGCAATTGTGCAAAGCAAAGAACAAACATATCCTGATCCGGTACAGCATTGCGACGTGTGCCGATGGTGGCAGGTTTGCAACCAAAGAAGACGCAGTGATGATCACCTTAGTTTTATCGCGGGTATGGGTGGACTGCAAATAAGAGAGGTAACCAAATGGGGTATTACCACATTGGAATCAATGGCGGAACTTCCAGAGCCTTTACTCAGGAAACCCGAGAGAGGTTCCGCAGAGACATTTCAAAAGCTGGCACACCAGGCACAGCTTCAGCTTCGGTGGAGAATGACCAATCAGCCTGTTTTTGAGGCAATTCCTTTAGAAAAAGACTTTGGTTTTTATAAATTACCCGAACCCTCCGGGCATGACATTTTTTTTGATTTTGAAGGAGACCCATATGTGGGAAATGCAGGGCTGGAATATTTATTTGGCTGGTACTACCGCGACAATTATTATGATATCTGGACAAGCAATGATGCAGAAGAAAAGTGTGCTTTGGAGCAATTCATGAATACCGTGATGAAAATATGGGAACAAGATACCGGGATGCACATTTACCATTTTGGCGCTTACGAACAAACAGCATTGAAAAGACTGGTGGGCAAATATGCAACAAAAGAAAATGAGCTTGACCGTTTATTAAGAGCCAATGTTTTTGTAAACCTGCACAGCATCACACGGCAGGCCATAAGTGCGGGTGTAGAGAGTTATTCCTTAAAGGATATGGAAAAACTTCACGGCTATTTGCGTATAAGGGATCTGAGGACCGTTGGCCCGCATAAACTTCTTTATGAAGGCTTGCTGGAAAGTGGTTGCGTTGATGCTGCTGATAAAGAAACAAAAGCTATAGTAGGAGATTACAATAAGGATGATTGTATTTCCACAAAGTATTTGCGTGACTGGCTGGAAAAGCAGAGACAAAAATTAATTGATAAAGGTGCTGATATCCCTCGTCCTAAACCTGAAGATGACGTCCCATCTGAAAACATCGCTGCCCATCAGCAAAGAATACAACCTCTTTTTGATGCATTGATGAAAAATGTATCTTTTGATAAAAAAGACCGCACCAGGGAACAGCAGGCAAAATGGCTTCTGGCAAATATGCTTGATTGGTACAGGAGGGAACAGAAATCATTGTGGTGGGAATTTTACAGGTTGAAGGAACTATCTGATGATGAGCTGCTGGATGAAAAAGATGCTATTTCAAAATTAGAGTACACAGGCAAAAGAGAATTTATTAAAAGAAGTGTGATCGATTATTATAAGTACCCTGAACAGGAGTTTGATATGGAACCGGGAAGTTCAGTAAGATTCAGGGGAGAGTCCGTAGGAACAATTGTTTCTTTAAACAGAGCCGAACGAATTATCGGTATAAAAAAAGGATCGAAACACAAAGATGAACATCCTACGCATATCGTATGTCTTGACATAATAAGAGATGAGGTAAAACAAGAAGCTATTATCCGTCTTGCAGAATGGATAGTAACCAATGGATTGACAGGCGATGGTAGTTACCATGCCGGGCGTAAGCTCTTACTCAGGAACACTGCGCTTCACGATATCAGAAATGAACTCTTTAACAATGCAAAAGAAGAGGCAATTTACCGTGTACAGAATTTGAATGAAAGCATATTGCCAATCCAGGGTCCACCCGGAACAGGAAAAAGCCATACTGCTGCACAGATGATCATTTCATTGATACAGGCAGGTAAGAAGATCGGCGTTTCTGCATTAAGTCATAAAGTGATCACAGCACTGCTGCAGAAAATTACTGAGGCAGCTGCTGAAGAAAAAATTACTGTACGTATCACACAAAAAGTTAGTGAATTGTCAGGCAGAACGGATGTAAGCTGGGTTGAAACTGAGAACGATAATTCACCGGTAATTACAAACATGAACAATGGGTTTCACATTGCAGCCGGCACATCATTTATGTGGGCGCGACCAGAATTTTTTGAATTAGTTGATTACATGTTTGTGGATGAAGCAGGGCAGTTGTCGCTGATTGATACGCTGGCACTTTCTCATGCATGTAAGAACCTGGTGTTGCTCGGTGATCCGCAGCAATTGAAGCAACCGCAAAAGGGTAGCCACCCTGAGGGCACCGAGGTTTCTGCCCTGGAGCACATCTTACAGGAGGAACAAACGATTAAGCCGGAGCAGGGTGTGTTTCTTGATACAACATGGCGCATGCACCCTGCAATTAATAGTTATGTATCTGAATTATTTTATGATAACCGGTTAGAAATAAAGCCTGAAAATGTATATCAAAGACTCGAGGGAAACACAAGGTATAAACGGCCGGGAATTTACCTTGAAACAGTAAAGCATTTCGGCAATCAAAGCAGTTCTGTTGAAGAAGTAAACAGGGTGGTATCCGTCATTGAAGACCTTCTGAAGCAAGATGTGTACTGGATCGATTCCTGTAAAAATATATGTGAACTTAAACCAGCCGATATAAAAATAATTGCGCCTTATAATGCACAGGTCAATGCGTTGAAAAAAGCGTTGCCTTCTGATATCCAGGCAGGCACAGTAGACAAATTCCAGGGACAGGAAGCTGCAGTGATCATCTTTTCAATGGCCACTTCAACTCCTGAAGATGCACCAAGAGGACTGGAATTTTTATATAGTTTAAACAGGATGAACGTAGCCGTTTCGCGTGCAAGAGCAGTCTTTATTTTAGTTGCCAGTCCGGCATTATTTGAACCCGCATGCCGTTCACCGCATCAAATGAAACTGGCTAATGCATTATGCAGGCTGAGGGAACTTGCGGTTAAAATTGAACCAAAACAAAATGGTTAATTATTATTCTGATCTCAACAATGAACAAAAAAGATTTAAAGTTTAATTTCCTGGTCGCGTTAGACAGATGTCGGTTAAAGTTTTATTTGTAAAAAAGCAGGCAAATGAACAATTCTTTGCGGCTTATTTCTTACCATTATCCAGCACTGTGACGAGTTTTAGCAGCTCGGAATGCACTTCTGTACGTAGTTTACCGGAATTGACAAATGCGCTTTGGTTTGCTCTCATGTAGGGTTCCCAATCTATGTCGTTTTGTTTGTCGAACATTTCTTCGTCATTGAAATAAAGGAAGGTGCAATAATTATAGGATAAACCAACCCGCTCCGGAAAGACAAGCTTGCTAAAATTAAAGGAGTTCTCATAACCCTTTTTGATAAGATCTTCGTGGATCGGAAGCCAGTCTGACATTACCAATGATTCATAGGCCATTTCTCTCCCCGAGGTTGCTTTTATATCAGTATTTAGCAAAAATTGCGGCAGTTGCTTTGATGTTTTCGTTTGAGCAAGAATTTCAAATATTTCGGCATAGACAACTTTAAATGAATCATTTTTATTTAAAGTAACAGTGTCAAATCTGTCTTTGCTTACACTATAGAACATATTCGAATCCCTGTTTTTATATTCTGCCATATAATCATTGAAATTGTTGAAAACTGTAGTTACCACATACTGGTATTCATTGTTAGTGTGACTATAATTTACGACCTCCCATATAGCGGAACTGAGAACAGACTTATCTTTTTCCTGTTGCTGCTGTATTCTCTCACGGGTGTTCTCAATAACAGAATTAGAATCCGTAATACCGGGCCTTAATTTCATATACTCGACCAATAAATACCTTTTGTTTTGTGCAGTGGCAGTTAACACCACCATACACAATAGTAATATGAATGATAAAGAGAAAACTGTTGTCTTCATATTGCGTTCAGAATATAATACAAATTTGTGCGAATTCAAGTTACGAACTAAGAAGCGGTTGATAATTTTTTTAACATTTATTCCCTTCTTATGTGGCCAATCGGCAAAGGACAGTGCACAACACAGATCCAAAGTTATTTTTCATTTTACTCCGGAATGCTGGTGATCAGGGCGGCGCAAAAGCCTTTAAAAAACAGAACTCATTGATGTAAGAGAGAGAATTTTATCAGATTGAGAACGAAATTATTTTAAAAAAATTTGTCAGGTGGATCAGTACTTGTTATAATGGTCAATGCGTCATATTCAAAGGTTTAAACATCAACATCTCTTTTATCTGCAACGGGCTGCCACAGGTGGCATTTACAAGGTTTTCCAAATCTATAGCTCTTCTCTCAAGATCATTGAACCCTCTGAATTCGGGAGCACTTGCAGGTCTTCCTGCAGCGTCTTCGACGGTCATAATGCCGTTGGTATTATCGTTGTCAAAATCAAAACTGCCGATCCTGCCGGCATTCCCGGTAAGAAATCCGGATAAGGTCGCTTGTGTTCCAAAAAATACCGGGTCAACATGCGTGAAACCAGTTTGAGTTTCTCCTCCATGGCAGCCACTGCATGTATTTAATGAAAACAAATGTCTCACTGTATCATCTGTAATAAATGACAGGGGAAAACTTGATGTGGTTCCATCCCAATGATGAACCTGTGGAACAAGGTTTCCCGCAGGCGGTGTTCTCGTAAACGCGTGGCCACCCAAAAATGCATTCCGCTGGAATTTTTTTGGTACCGTGTAAGTATTATTTTTTATTGCAGCCTGATTTTTATCTGCAAACCGTTTCAATCTTCTGACATTGGCATTATCCACTTTTGCATTATATTTTACTGCCGGTTCCTTTTGAACAGTAGTTTCTTGCAACAAATGTGTGCCTCCACTAATCAAAAATTCGCGTAGTTCCCATATATGAGAAGGAGGGGCCAGCGCCACTTCATTTGTGCGAAGTTTATTCAGTGAGCTTTGATTTGGCTTTGATGGGCTTGTTCCACATAATGTAAACTGGTCCGTTATATTTTGCAGGGCCTCGTTATATTCAACACTTCCCAATGTAAGGTTGCTTAAGTCAAACCATTGCTGAGCATAAGCCTGTATATCTGAACAGCCTGATTTAGGTACACCATATTCAAAAATTACATTAAACTCTTCTTTATCGGTACAACTGCTGTTGATCAAACAAAATATAAACCGGCCTTCACCCGCATTTATATTTCCACCTGCTCTCAGATCTACCCGGTTCACAATAGCTAATAATTTAAAAGGTGCAAATCTCATATCCAACTGCCCGTTGGGAGCACCGGCTTCGAAACTTCTGTCTAACCATGGCTGAATTATTTTGGTTGTAACATTTGGTCGCGCAGGAACCTTTTCCTGGTTTATAGTTTTTACCACTGTCCAGGTGTTTAACCAATTCAATACAAAGTCAGATACCTGGGCGTCAGTAGCCAAATTGGAAGGGTCTGTCGACGCCAGGTTCTTCATTAGCGTTTTAAATGTCCATGCACCATCGACGTTGCCGGTTTGATCACAAGAATTCCATGTTTGGTTTGGATCTTCAACAACAGATAAGTCAGTTATCATCAGGCTATGATCTTTCAAGATGCTGTGATCAGCAGTAACAGCATCCAAATCAGTGACAGGTACAGCCTCGTTGTCATCAAATTTTTTTATATCAACTTCACTGGCCTGAGCATTTATAACAGGATAAATAATTTCACGGCCAACAAATTTTAAAGGTCTTTGTTTCGTAAACCGGAGTTGATTGTTTTTAGCTGATACGATTTTTTTAAATTCATTTACATCTGTTTTAATCTTAGCGGTATATAACCCATCATCGGCTATTTTATCTGCACCGCTCCCATCGTCCCTGAAAACAATTTTACTTCCGTTATCATTTATTGCTAAATATCTTTCACTTATCTCTGTCTTTAAATATTGCGCGATGATCAGTATGTGCGCATTATCCCCTTTAATTTTTTGAACAAATACATTTTTAGCTGCGGGGTTCGTATCACTTACAGGAATTTTTGAAAGCCAGACATCTCCTGTATCAACTACAGGATCATCATTGTCTTTGTCGCCCGGTGTAAAAAGGGCAGGATACCCGGTACCATGGATAAATTTCTTTTCCGGGTGGGGTTTTAAAAAGCTCCAGGAGATGAAATTAACTGCAAACACAAGTAAAAGGAGCAAGGTGCGGTTTTTCTTTTGAGTTTTCATAAAGAGATATATTAGAGGTGAAAATTCTCATGCAATGCTTTTTCTTAGTGAATAGCAAACGGAAAATTCTTTTCTCTTTTCATTCCACGCAATACCAGTTATAAGAACTTAATCTTACAACCTGCTATTACTGAGATCAAAATATAAAATCTGAACTAGGGGGAAAGGGGCTTGAACCTGTTTAATTGTTTTGGTGTTTTATAAGGATTGGAAAATAAACAACAGAATGTGACTTATAAATATAAAATAAAAAAGCGAAAAATTTAATTTCATACTCTTTTTTATTTCGCAGCCATCATTTGCGATCTTTTACTGCATTCTTTTCCGGAACAAAAGGAATTTACCTGAAAACAGACAAGTAAATTTTAAGCTGATTTTTTTGATTCAACCTTTCATATTTTGCTGAAGCATGTCAATTTGAATAAATTAATTCTTCGCAATTCCGTTAGGAAAATGACCTGCACCACCAATTATCACGCAACGGCCGATAAATCATTTCAGTCCGCAGCAATTTATTAGCCCGATAATTTTACGTTTTCAAATTGCATTATCCTGATTCAGAGATACAGCTTGCAAGCAGGTACATTGGCAACCTTACTACACTATTGAAAACTCATAAGAAGTCTTGTTGAAAGCCCACAAGAATTCCTGTTCAGGAAATAAATAAAACAGGACACGCATAATAGTATTTATACTTAACGCATACCCCTTCGTGAAAGCAATGTTCCAGGAATTCGGAGCACAGCAGGCTAATGCTCTGCATGACAGAAGCTTATGCAACCTGATCTTTAGTTCAAAAATTTATCACTTGGAAAACATCAATGCAACAAGATTGCCGCGGTACAGCTGTCGGCAAAAACACTAATGGTTAATACCAAAAACTTTTCGATTTTAAATTTTAAACAATTAAAACCTTTTACTATGAAAGTAAAATCAACTTTTATTATTATGGCTTTTGCTATCGCCATATCAGGGAGTTTACAAACTAACGCTCAAAGCTGGAACCTGGCCGGTAACAGTAATACAACTGCAACTTCAAAACTCGGTACCACAAATGCAAAACCGCTCAGGTTAACCACCAATAATGTAACAAGGGCTTTTATTGATGCCACTACAGGCAATATAGCGATTGGCGTAGGCAATGCTGCTGATCCCAACTACAGGCTTTATGTAAATACAGGTGCTCTTGGCAGCATCTATGCCAATGGTTCAACTTATGGTGTGGTTGGCACCGGTACTTATGGGCTGTGGGGAAGCGGTAGCTATGGTGTATATGGCAATGGCCTTAATTATGGCGTATGGGGAAACAGCGATGGTGGCTATGGAGTGTATGGCGTTAGTAATTCTAATTTTGCTGTGGTAGGTCAAAGTAATTACCTGGGTGTGTATGGCCAGGGCACGACCTATGGGGCATTTGGCCATGGTTTTTATGGAGTTTATGGTCAAAGTGCCGATGACAACGGTTATGGAGTTTATGGTCAGGGTGCCAATGGTGACGGTGTTCACGGGCATAGTGATAATGCTATTGGTGGTTCGTTTTTTTCATCGACAAACTTTGGTTTAAGAGCAGGTACAGGAAGTGCTGCCTACGCAGGTGTATTTGATGGAAGTGTATTTTCCTTTGGAAGTTTTGTTACCTCAAGTGATAAAAACTTAAAGAAAAATATACAGGATTTTGGAGATGCCATGAGCATTATCAATAAACTTAAACCAAAAAATTATGAGTTTCGGACGGATGAAAAATTTGCATCTCTAAATCTGCCTAAAGGAAATCATTATGGTTTGATAGCACAGGACGTGGAAGAAGTGCTGCCGAATCTTGTTAAAGAATCACCACAGGAAATAAGCAGTGAACAAAATATTGTAACGCCGAAATTAAATGATGGAAAAGCGACAACTCCGGCAGCTGGTGCATCTGCAAAAAAAGAGATCATGAATATTAAAGGTGTGAATTATGAAGAGCTTATTCCTATCCTGGTCAAAGGCATGCAGGAAGAGGATAAAGTAGTGCATGCACAGAATGCTAAAATTGAGGAGTTGACTCAATTAGTGAAACAACTCCAGGGCTCCTTATCAAATTCAGGCGCTCAAAACAATATTTCCGCAAGTCTTAGCAGTGCATCTTTAGATCAAAACATTCCTAACCCGCTTACCCGCAATACAAGCGTTCACTATACGGTACCAGGTTCATCTAAAGCAGAGCTTGTAATTACTGATAACAATGGCAATACTGTTAAACAGGTTTCATTGAATGGTGGTGGTAAGGGTGTGGTAAATATTGAAGCTTCCACGCTTAGTGCAGGTACTTATTCTTACACATTAATTGTAGATGGAAAAAAGATCGATACCAAAAAAATGGTTATAGCAAGGTAAGAATTATTATACTGGCAAGGGATAAAAAATTGCGAAACTGAGAATAGAACCCGGGAAGAATGCAACGCACTCATTGTATCGCGGGGCAACTCGGCTCTCTCAATGTCTCCTTACTTTTTTGTCCCTTGCACAGTATTATTTATTTTCCCCGAATTACAAAAGAGCAATATCACTGGTGATTACTATAATTAATTGAAATAGTTTCCCCTGGCTTTGTTACATATTTTTTTAATAACTTTTGATGCAAGGCATTGGGTTGCTTCACTCCATTTACGATCAGTTCATCATTTGTAAATTGAAAAGAAAGATTATCTCTTGTGGTGATAACGTTTGCAGCCTCAAGGTCATGAACGATGTCATCACTAATAGAAGTTGAAAAGGAAATTGCAGTTTTCGTAACAATTTCCGCAGTAGGTTTAATTGCAATAGCGGGCTCCACTTTAACATCTGAAACAGTGCTTACTGTTTTTGCAACACTTATGTTAGCAGCTGGTTTAACAGGTTCGGTTGATTTAACGGTAACTAAAGGGCTGGATGATATTACAGGCTTTGTATAAGTGGCAGGTTGTTTCCACGTCCCGCTTTTTATTTTTAAAGAATCTTTTATCATTTCTTTCAACTGTTGCTGCCGCATTTGCAACTCCTCTATTTTCTTTTGAAATTCTACCTGCTTAAGTTTATACTGCTCCTTTTGTTTTATTAAATCCTGTTGCATCATTATTTCCTGTTTTTTCATCAATGAATCATTTTTATTCATTAGCTCTGCCTGCTTTTCCATTTGCAATTGCTTTTGCTTTAGCAATTCTTCCCGCGCTTTGAAATTGTTCTGCATAATTATGTTTTGCTCTTTCATTTTTTGGCTTTCCTTTTGGATGATCTCTGCTTGTTTCTGCATTTCTTCTTTCTTTTGTTTGAGCAACACTGTATCCTTTTTTAACCTTGTCTCATCTTCTTTTATCTTTTGGTGTAATTTATCAATAAGATTTTTATACTGATCATATTGATCTCCGGGAATTTTCTTTCCATCAATAGATAATTCTTTTATTTGGCCATTTTCTTCTTTAAGCTGAATTCGTTTACCATCTATCTCACCATCATAGCTCATTTTATAAGTGGAGTGCGCATTTATCTCTTGCTTCGGGAGAGTGTCATTATCGGTCATGTATTTTTCCGTAGTATCATGGATGCCTTGATACTCCTTGTCAGTGATTTCTGTTATTCCTCTTGCATACGCATCTTTTTTCACCGATTCTTTATCCTTTGCGTAACCTGAAGAAAAGGCCAAAGCCACAATGCATGTCATAATTATTCCTGATGCCAGGATAACCTTTTCCATATTGTTTAATGTTTTATTATTATTTGTAACGATCCTTTTTACACGATTCAGCAAATGATTTTTTGATCCGTTGAAGGTGGCAGCATAAGTAAGTTTGGTATTGTATTCCTGGAAGGTTACAAGTGCATGTATAAATTTTCTTTTATCGTGTGTAACAGCAATAGCAATATCGTCACAACAATTCTCTCTCTCAATTTTTATGCATGATGAAACCCAAATTACAGCCGGGTTAAAGAAGAAAAGTATTTCGGTGAACTGCTGCAACAGGTTTATCAAAAAATCATTGCGTGCAATATGTGCAAGCTCGTGCAACAGTATTGCTTCAACTTCATTTTGAGGTAATGCATTTAGTACACCAATAGGAAACAGGATAACAGGTTTCAGGTGTCCTATTACCAATGGAACTTTGGTCAAAGAAGATTGCAACAGTATAACGGGTTTTGCTATATTAACCCGTGCAGCAAGCTCACATACTTTTTTATTCCAGTAGGTACCAACTTCAGTGATGCCTCTTCTTTTCAACGTGTACACATTGCGCAATCCTGAAGCGAGCTGTATGCATTTAAGAGTTATTACAACAAACCACATCAAAACAATTATATTGGCATGTTCTTCAGTGAACGAGATAAACGTATCCATCACTCCACTTTTCTGTTGAATATCTCCTTGCTGTTGTATTACCATATAATCACGGGTTACTGCGGCATTATTCCTTTCTTCGTGATTCATTTCGTTACTAAGCCCACTAAAAAATACATACAATGTGCTTATAACAAAGAGCGTCATCAAACCTGTAAGCAATTTATATCTAAGTTGCGGCCCTGATTTTTTGGTAAGCGTAATAACGATAGCTGCCAGTAAAGCCATTACGGCGCCCAGCCATAATGAGTGAACAAGCGTTGTAAAAACGACACGTGTGCTTACATTAAATATGCCCAGAAAGTGAATTATCATGATCTAATTTTGAACGGGTTATTTGTTCGAATCTATTTTATTAAGCAACTCCTTAATTGCCTGCAATTCTTTCTTAGATGTTTTTTTATTGCCAAGCAATTGCATTACAAGACTGCTGGCCGATCCATTGTACATGTTTTTTACAAATTTTTCAAGCAGTGCACTTTTTGTTTTCTGTTCGGGCTCAGCAGGACTATACACATGCTTCATATTACTGTCGTCCCTTTTAAGCAAGCCTTTTTCCTGCATTATCTGCATTAGTTTTAAAGTGGAGGTGTATTGAACCTCTCTTGTTTGCTCGTTCAGTTTGTTATTGACCTGGCGAACAGTAGATGGGCCATTTTCCCAAAGCACCTTTAATATTTCCAGTTCTGACCTGGTCGGTTCTGATTTTGTTTGGCGGCCGTCTTTTTTTTCTTTCATCAGCTAAATGTAGGAAATTTTTCGTACGAAAAAATTTTTATTTGGTTATTTTATTTTTTTTAAGAGATCTATAAATAATTATGTTGGTACTGGGTCATCACCAGGGAAGTGCAATGCATTTTATTTCTTTGCAGTACAATTGTCTTTTGTTATATTCAATAGCGAAATGCTTTAGAATGAAGCCCCTTTCCACTATACCGTATCTACTGTTCATAGCTTCCTGTTTTTTTGTTCCATGTTTGAATGTGTGCTATTGCCAGCGTAACTTAAAGTTTGAACATTTCACCACTGCCAACGGTCTCTCAGAAAATTTTGTATACGCTGTTTTCCAGGATAGCAAGGGATTTTTATGGATAGGCACACACGAAGGACTAAACCGCTATGATGGATATGGATTTAAAAAATTCAGGCATGATCCTGCCGATAGTAATTCTCTGCCTGACAATACTATAAACGATATTTGCGAGGACGGAGACGGGAACTTATGGCTTGCAACAAACACAGGATTGTGCAGGTTTGATCCTTTACAAAATTCATTCAAAGTAATTGCTTCACACAACATATACGCAATTACCAACCAGGTACTTTCTGTCGGAAAAGATAAAATCATCTCTTATTCAGTTGGAATAATATTGACAGATATAAGAAGCAATGAACAAGTGGTAGTTAGCTGTAATGATAGCAGCAGTGAAAAATTTAATAATATCTCTTATCCTCTTTCCAAATTATCAAAAGACAGGGACGGAAATATATACGTGGGCAAAAATCTTAATGGAACCATCATAATATGGAAACTCGATACTGCTGCGCAATCCTTTGTGTACTTTACCAGTTTTGCTATAGATAAAAAACTTTCAGGGAGATCACTTAAAAGTTTTTTTATTACTGACAATGGTGAGTGCTGGATTCATTTCGATTATGATCATGAAGTGCTGAAAGTGGATTTAAAAACGAAAATGGCAGAATTAATTTTTTTGTGTGAAACAAATACAATCCTATATGACTTTTTTGAAGACGATGAAAAAAATGTATGGATGAGCACCGATGTAGGATTATTCATGCATGAAAGCGCAACCGGTAAATTAACCATACTGCGTCATAAAAATGATAATGGTTCATTAACCTCAAACCTGGTACGGGCAATTTATGGGGACAAAACAGGAGTACTGTGGATAGGTACCGCTAATGGATTAAATAAATTGAACCCGGTGCAGATAAAGTTCAGGCATATTACCGCTGATGACAATGACAGCATTGCTTTAAAAAGCAATTTTGTGCTGGGTGTTTATCCTGAAAAAACAAATGAGGTTCGCATACATTATTTTGAAACGGATAATTCTTTTTCACGCTGGGACCTGACAAACAATGCTGTCTCTCATTGTTTATGGTCTAAACTTCGTTTCGAAGATTGGATAAAGGAAATCGTGGTAATAAATCACGAAAAACTCACTGATAGTATTTTTAATAATATAGTTCTTTCCTTTCAAAAACTACATATAACCAGAAATAGCGGAGATATAAGACTTTTTATTGACAGCAATAAAAATACCTGGTTGATACGATATGTGGCGCTTTTTGAATTATACGATATGCACAAAGACTATTACAGCGGCTTTATCATTACTGATGCACAGTTACATGGGAACGAAATATGGTTTGGAACGGTTGGAGACGGGCTTTTATGTTTTGATATTCCAACAAGAACTCTTGCGAAATATAAAGCGTCGCAGGGTGTGACAAATGCTATCAATTCAAACGATATCACTGGTTTTGTTTTCGAAACAAATGGAAATATGTGGGTGAGTACAATGGGTGGCGGCCTGAATTATTTTGATCGAAGCAAAAAAACTTTTACGCACTATACAGAAGCAGATGGGCTTTGCAACAACAGTATTTACTGTTTGGTGAAAGATAATAATAACCGGTTGTGGCTGGGCACTTCAAAGGGATTGTCATGTTTTGATATTTCTACAAAAAAATTCAGAAATTATTTTCGTTCTGATGGTTTGATAAATGATGAATTTAATCGCTACTCTGCCTGCAAACTTGCAAACGGAACTATTTTAATGGGTGGCATGAATGGAATAGATTATTTCAATCCAAATGATTTCATGAATCAAAAAAACAAACCGCTGGTTCAAATAACTGACTTTAAAGTCTATAATGAAAGCATCATTCCCGGGCCGAAATTGACGCTTGCACATAATCACAATTATATTACCATTGAATTTGCTGCAATGGATTTCGCAGATCCTTCCAATAACAAGTTTCAATGCATGCTATATGGAGTTGACAAAGACTGGGTGAAACTGGAGCACAGAAATTTTATCAACTATTCATTGTTACCGCCGGGCCATTATCATTTTGAAGTAAAAGCCGCAAACAGCGATGGCATATGGAGCACCACTCCTGCATCTGTTGATTTTATCATTCTACCACCCTGGTATGGCACATGGTGGTTTATCTCGGCGCTCGTTTTTATATTTATCGCTGTTGCTTATTTTATAATCCGCCTTTATGTAAAGAGAAAACTTGAAAAACAAAAAGCTGAATTTGAAAAACAAAAAGCCATTGAATCAGAACGTGTGCGCATCTCTTCGGAATTGCATGATGATCTTGGCGGCGGATTATCAACCATAAGGCTGTTAAGCGAAATGATGCAGGCAGGGACCTCAAATGGCGATGGTCAAAAACAACTCAGCAAAATTTCTGAGTTCTCAAAAGAGCTTGTACAAAAAATGAACGAAATTGTATGGACACTGAATGTGAGCAATGATAATTTGCAAAGCCTCATTATTTATATTCGCCAGTACGCTATTAAATTTTTGGATAACGTGGATATTTCCTGTCATATAAACGTTCCTGAAAATATTCCTGATGTACATATCAGCGGAACTAACCGCAGAAATATTTTTTTAATAGTAAAAGAAGCACTGCACAATATCGTAAAGCATGCAGAAGCCTCAAGTGTTGAAATGAAAATATTTTTTGATGATGCTCTGCACATCAGCATTTATGACAATGGTAAAGGCATTCCTCAGGACATACAACCAGGCGGAAACGGCATGCGTAATATGTATACCCGTGCAAAAGCATTACACGGCAGCATGCATGTAGAAAATCGCAGTGGGACAACTATTCATTTCAGTTCATTACTTCAAAATTTGTCACGCGAAACTGTTTCGTGAGCAGGCCTTTAATTGTAATATCAAAATAGCCATTACACGAAAGTGGTATAGTATAAATAAATTTCAAAAGTTATATTACATTACTCTTGAAAGTTGTCATGTTGTTTTCTCTCAGGCTTGAAGTTTAATTTATAGCATATTTTTATAAACCACATTTAGGGGATGGGGGATAATGATCACAATCAGCATAATAGAAGATTTAAAGGATTACAGGGAAGCGCTGCAGACGCTGATAAAAATCACACCCGATCTTGAATGTGTGGGTGTGCATGAAAAAGCAGAAGAAGCCCTGGAATATATTACGGCATTGCAGCCCGATGTTGCTTTGATAGATATTAATCTGCCCGGCATGAGCGGCATTGATCTTGTAAAAAAAATAAGTAGTACCTCTCCATACACTCTTTGCATGATGTGCACCGCTTATGATGATGACGAAAAAGTTTTCAAAGCATTAAGTGCAGGCGCACATGGTTATTTATTAAAGTCAACCCCGCCATCAAAAATTATTGATGCCATTTTTGAACTAAAAAAAGGCGGAAGTCCGATGAGCGCTGAAGTGGCGAGAAAAATCGTTACCGCTTTCAGGAAAAAAACAAACATTGAGGCTGCACAATTATCCACACGCGAAAGGGAAGTGCTGGAACTATTAGCAAAGGGCCTGTTGTATAAAGAAATAGCCGCTCAACTAAACCTGAGCATAGAAACCGTACGCAAACATTGTTTCAATATTTATGAAAAGCTTCATGTAAACAACCGAACAGAGGCGATAAATAAGTATAAGGGCTATTAATGTTACCACTTTTGTAGTATTGATTTACCTCTTTTTCAATTCTAATTTCATGTTCTGTTAATAAATTTTTTCTGCGGAAGTATTTGTATTGAACACTGGTGATTTGCCTTGCCCTAAGGATCTGGATAAATCATGGAAAAGTTTTGTTGTGCTAATTAATATTCTGCCGGAGAGAACTGCAGCTTTTGCTTTGCTATTTAATTTTTTCAAATGTTATTTAAGAAACGCATTCATAAAAAAATCCTTACCGCCAAAAATGTATGCTCATAAAAACAAATTCTTTCACTTATTGCTTCAGAGATCTCTCAATTAGAATAATCACTAAAACAGTCAATTTATGAAAAAGCTGCTTCTGATTACAGCCCTCATAGTAACGATTAATTTCTCTTTTGCACAATCATTACAAAAGGGAAATCTTGTAGGTCTTCATGTAATAACCACAAAGCTCAATGCCGGTGCGACAATGGATCAATTCAAAGAATTTTTTATTAGTAAAGTACTTCCGGTGTATGAAAAAGAATTTAAGGCGAAGGGATATTTAGTAAAAGCTGTAAGAGGTGACAATAACAACAGCTTTGGCATTATCTGGATTTTTGATACAGAACAAGACAGGGACAAATATTTTAATAGTGACGGAACGCCAAATAATGCAGGAAAATCGGCAATGGAAAAAGTAAATGTAGTGGAAGAAGAGTTAAAAAAGTTTGGAACTTATGATACAAAATATACCGATTGGGTTGTACAGTAGAATTTGACGCGTAAATTTTTCAATCCTGAATTCTTTTTGTTGGTCTCTTTTTATTTACTCAAAAAAATTTAAAAAAATGATCCCTGTTAAAGGCTATGCAGCCCAAAATGAAACAACTCCGCTTGCTCCTTACAATTTTGAAAGGAGAGAAATAGGACCACACGATGTGCTTATTGAAATATTATACTGCGGAATTTGCCACACCGATATTCACTTCGTGCACAATGATTGGGGAATGTCTATGTACCCCATGGTTCCCGGTCATGAAATTGTGGGGAAGGTTTTAAAAATAGGTAATCACGTAAAGAAATTTAAAGAAGGCGATACAGTTGGTGTTGGTTGTTTGGTTGATTCATGCCGTGAATGTGACAATTGTAATCACGGGCTGGAACAATACTGCCAGAATGGATTTGTTCACACTTATAGCTGGTATGAAAAAGATGGAAAGACAGTTACGCAGGGAGGCTATTCAGATAAGATTGTTGCAGATGAAAGATTTGTTTTAAAAATTTCAGCGAAACAATCACTCGAAAAAATTGCTCCTCTTCTTTGTGCAGGCATTACAACCTATTCTCCTTTACGTCACTGGAAAATTGGTAAGGGACATAATGTAGGGATTCTCGGACTCGGTGGACTTGGACACATGGCTGTGAAATTTGCAGCCTCATTCGGCGCTGAAGTAACGGTGCTCAGCACCTCACCTGAAAAGCAGGCAGACGCAAAAAATCTCGGAGCACATAAGTTTATACTCACTACTGATGAAGAGCAGTTAAAAACTGTAAATAATTATTTTGATTTTATCATTGATACGGTCTCCGGTTCACACGACTATAATCAATATCTCCTGCTTCTTAAATCCAGCGGAACCCTCATCTGCCTTGGGTTGCCAACTGAACCTGTGCAATTTCCTTCTTTCAATATTGTATTTACCAGGAGATGCATTGCCGGTTCATTGATAGGTGGACTGCCGGAAACACAGGAAATGCTTGACTATTGCGCCGAGCACAACATTACTGCCGATGTGGAAGTAATTCCCATACAAAATATAAATGAAGCATACGATAGAGTTGTAAAAGGTGATATAAAATATCGCTTTGTAATTGATCTGGCTTCATTGAATAAAGAAAAAACCGGGCAGGAGAGTCATGCAAATGCTGTGCAAGCATAAAATGTAATTCCGCAATAAAATTCTCACTCTAAAATTATCCGATATGGAAACAATTACTGAACACATCACGGAGTATGATTATCTTATTGAGTACGATGCCATCATAAAAACGATGCAGTATTATATTGATGGGTCACGTGCCGGGGATAGTAAACTGATGCGTCCCGGCTTCCATTCTAATGCCTCGCTCGTTGGCTATGTTGGTGATAACCTTCTTTTCACTCCTGCCCAGGTGCTGTTTGACTGGATTGATGAAAATGGCCCCGCACCGGATATTGAACCCGACTTTGCCAGTATTGAAATTCTTAAAACCATCGCCATTGTTCGTCTTGAAATAAAACAATGGTCTGGTAAGTTGGCTGGTTCGGGAGTACACATGTCGGATCTTTTCAACCTGATCAAAACTGAAGAAGGATGGAAGATCTCTCAAAAGATATTTCATTGGCATTGACAGAAAGAAAGGCACTCTTTGGCTAGAAATGGATGGTTAATGGTAAATATGATTTAAGCTGTGAAGTATTGTACAAGCAAGCTTACACCAGAACACTGATCTGTTATAAGATTAAGGGAAGGTAGCAGCAATTTACTCTTATCTTTTTCATCAAATCAAACATTTAAATTATGGAAGCTGTTATACAAACAAAAACTGAAGAGATATTTAATCATCATATTTCGGCATTCATTGAAGCCGACGTACATGAAATACTGAAAGATTTTACAGAAGAATCTGAATTATTAACACCGGATGGCGCTTTGAAAGGATTGAATGCAATCCGGTCTTTTTTTGAAGAAGCTTTCAGAATGCTACCAAAGGGTTCTGCGCTTGAAATTAAGCAGACAATTATAAGGGATAATATAGCATATGCTGTTTGGAGTGGTCACTCTTCTTTTGTAAATATTCCTCTTGGGACAGATACTTTCATTATGGAGAACGATAAAATCTCGTATCAAATATTAGCAGCACATATTATTCCGAAATAAACTTGAAACTTCTGCATTACTTCTGGTACGAGTCTCAAACCGGTTTGATAAAGAAGATGACATAAATGCATGGAAGTCGAGGGCAAAGATCGTATAAGAAAAGCTTATGGAAGAATTACTAAAGGCTTCAATTTGAAGCACAAATTGGTCCTGATGAATTTTTTCGATATAAATCAAAATATTTCTTCCGACAAAATACGATTGTGGTGCAATATAAAGATGTTGAACTATAATTATATTTCTCAAATACATTTAACAAGGAGGTTTATTATGGAAGATATTATTAAACTTCAGCGGGTCACTATAGATGAACATGTCCGTGCAGAAATTGCAAAGGAATGGGATGCAGTTTATGAAACTTTTGTGCAGAATGAAAACGCATTTTATGATGTTGTTCCTTTAGGCACATGTTTTCCCGGCATTAAGGGAGTTCATGATTTCTATAGTGTCATTCATGCTGCTCTTCCTGATTTCACGATTTTAATTACAGGTGAATATGATACTCCCGGTTGTTCTATTCGGGAAGTAACAATTGCGGGCACGCACCTGGGTGAATATGGAGGAATACCTGCGAGTAACAATCACATTGCTTTAGAAGTCGCATGCTTTTTTATTTTCGATCCCAAAAATCCAGGCAAACTTTTAGCAGAACGTGTTTACTTTGATAATGAATCATTGCTTCGGCAATGCCGTGGTGAAACAAGTATACCTACTAAAATAGGTCTGGTCGAAATGTCGCATTCCTTTAATTAAAGTATTCTACGCGATTGTGCTAAACGGTGCAGGAAAAAGTTAACATAATGATTTTACCATTATTGATATAACTTTGACAACAAAGTTTATTTGACACCTACAAGTTTTAGTTCATTAAAAAATGTGAAGCAGAAGGCTAATTAAATTTGTAATCATTTTCTCCGGTTGAATCAAACTGTTGCACTCTAAATTTTTTACTTATGCGGGCTATGCAATTGCCTTTTGTTACATTTAACGGCCGAAGTACTTTCAACATTTACTTTTACAGAAACAATTAAATCACGACCCAGAAATATTATCACTGTATTAGTTTCTTTCCCTGCCTGTACATTATTCATTTAAAAAATCAAAACCATGGCTGTTATTTTAATTACCGGGAGCAGCACGGGCATTGGATATGCAACAGCTGAAACGCTTGCCCGCGGTGGTCATACAGTGTATGCCACTATGAGAAACCCACAACGCTCACCTCAACTGCAGCAACTTGTTGATAAAAATCATCTTCCCATCACGATATTGCCCCTGGATGTTTTAGATGATCAATCTGTACAAAATGCTGTCAACACTGTTTTAACAAAAGAAGGATATATTGATGTACTTGTAAACAATGCAGGCACGCATACATGGGGAGCTGTAGAAGAATTGCCATTGGAATCTTTCAAAACCGATATGGATACCAGTTACTTTGGAACGCTTCGATGTATCAAAGCGGTATTACCTTCTATGCGTGAAAGAAAAAAAGGTTACATTATTAACGTGACTTCTGTTGCCGGCAAAGTGTTTTCCAACTTTCATGGTACCTATGCTACTGCAAAAGCTGCGACGGAAGCACTCAGCGAAAGCCTTGCCCAGGAACTCGCACCTTTTAATATTCGTGTTGCAGTGGTTCAGCCTGCGTTTATTGAAACACCCATATTTAATAAGGCCAATGAAATTCCTGCCAATACACATTACCCGAATATCAAAAGATTTCTTTCCATGTTTGCTGCTGCATTAGAAAATCATGAATCAGCTTCAAAGGTGGCAGAGGCTATAAATGATATTGTATCAGGAAAGTTAAATAGCTTTCGTCATACTGTAGGCCTCTTTGCCGATGGCTTTGTGAACTTCAGGTCATCCCTTCGTGATGAAGACTGGATAAACAGTGTTTGTGTGAGTGATGAAGACTGGTCGAATGGCATGGAACAAATGGGATTGAAAGTAAAAAAATATATGCAGGCAGAAGGGTTACCAAAATTCAAATGAACATCACAATTATTGAAAATCTGAAACAATAATTTGCGAATGTCGGCTTGTTGAATTAAAGAAGAAGTATGATCCGGCAAACTTATTCTGTCTCAATCAAAATATTAAGCCAGCGGCAGAATAAGGGTATTAAACTTCTTATTGTATTCTGAACAACCTCACGGTAAATTAATGTTTCTAATTTTATCGTGAGGTTATTGTTATCTTAATACTTGACTGCCATGATCGATTTGTTAATTGCCGATAAACTTCAGCAATAACTCCAGGCTGTGTCAGTATTTGTCTCTGTATTTTCTTCAAATAACACCAGGCTAACAGAAACCGAATGTGCGGTTTGTTTATTTCTTTTCTGTAAAACGATATTGCCCACATTAATGCGATACGATCCATCCATGTGAAGAATTTAAGACCGGTTTAAAATTTTAAAAGATTTTTATAAAGTTATACACGATCTCCTGTGCGAGATCATGGTGTATCTTATTAGAGCAGTACGAATTACAAACCAAATGATGCCCCTATATGTGCTGATAGGTTGACAAACATTTCTCTATCTGATATACTCATTTGATGTAAATAACAATGTTTCTTTTAGTCATTCGCAAAAGCGAATAGAAAGTTACACTTTTGGAGAATTAGTAACGCGTCAAATGCATAAGTAAACCAACGCGGGCTCGGGATAGGAGTTAGATAGTTCTTTGTGTATGTTTATTCTGTTGTCAGTTTCAATTAATTCTTGTTTGCTAAACTTTCATATATTTTTGAGTTGATGTCAGTCTAAGAACGACAGGTTCCCGGGCTATGAAACAGGTGATAACAAAAATCAACTTAACAACAGACAAATGAAAATATTCCCCGAATTAATAACAAAAAGATTGAAGCTAAGAAGAATTCAACTTAGCGATGTGCCTTCATTACTCAAGTATGTTAATAATAAAAAAATCTCTGACCAAATTCTTAATATACCTTTTCCGTACCAGGAAGAAGACGCAATTTACAGGTTGAATTTTATAATCCAGGGATTTCAAAATAAAGACCGATATGTTTTTGCCATCACATTAAAAGATGAAAATGAACTTATAGGAGAGATAGGTCTGCATATAGAAAAAGATAACAATAACGCTCAATTTGGATACTGGGTTGCTGAACCGTTCTGGGGTAAAGGCATTGCAACGGAAGCCACTGCGGCAATTTTAAAATTTGGATTTGAAAAGCTAAATCTTCATAAAATTTATGCTACTCATTATCCTGGCAACAAAGCATCAGGAAAGGTGATGCTTAATAATAAAATGATAAAGGAAGCAGAATTAAAAGATCACTATAAAATCAATAACAGGTATAGAAGTGTAATTCAATACCGGCTGACAAAACAGGAATACGCGAATAGAATATAACTACACGCAAATTCCAATATGCAATAATATATGCCGCAAGCAAAAAAATATTTCTTGTTTTTAACATCCTTGTTCAAACACATTTTGTGTCATTTGACGCACAGCACATTTTTATTCATTAATATCTTTGCATCATGAAATTAAAAAATGCATTTAAAGATATTTAAATAGGTGTTTTTCATAGGTTAGCAACGGCCAGTCCTTTTCAGGACCGGCCTATTTTATTTTGCACCTACCGTTCATTACCCAGACAAAGCAGGTTAGTATAAGAAAAGTAATAGGCGCGTCAGTAAGTAATATTGTCTTAATGCTGAGGAGATTTTTTTTTATGCTTGTAAATGGTAGCATTAGTAACAGCATGCCTTTAGCATGACTTATTGTAAGTCAGTGGCTGCAAATATTTTTTTTGAGAACGGGTATATACGTTATACTCATAACGTTATTTTTCCGTGATAAAAGAAAACAATGCCTTTTGATACGTTGGCAATTGTTTGATCATGGCGACGGTAGTCTTGTACGGCGCCGCGATAATATTTGCATTAATAAGCCACGCAGGAATATTTCCACCGGGATCAACGAAGAGCTCAAATTCAACTTTTACTTTTCCCCCGCTTAATGGCGTAAGCCTGTAACTGGAGTGAACACGCCTGACTCGTACTATGTTCTTTTTCCCTGGAATATAATCAGGCTCGCTTGTATTGGTAATAGCCACAATTCTTGTTATCTCTTCCTGTTCAATGTTGAAATGCCAGATCAGGTCGCGATTGCTCAATGGCCATGGAAGATGCGTTACCTGGTAATGATACTCCTCATGATTGTTTATCACATTCAATGTGGAAGCTTCGCTGCATGAATAAATCCAGTTAGGATAATTTTTTGCATCAAGCAGTAAGGCAACTATAGCAGACAGTGAAGATGTAACTTCGGTAACCGTTCTTACTTCTTTCAGGCGGGAATTTTC
>DATBFI010000528.1:0-1575 GCA_036558585.1 Chitinophagaceae bacterium | reverse complement strand
TTTTCAGGAAATACAGTGTTGCTTTCTTTTATTGATGTAAAGCATTTGCAGGAAATACAATCGCAACTTGTGTTTTTCAAAAGCATGCAAAAACAATATGCGGCTTACGGACTGAAGATAATTTTGATCGATGAATCATATTATCAAAATGATCTTTATCGAAGTAATGTATTATCAAACTTTGTTGAGGACAATGAATTGAATGATGTTGTATTACTGCTTGACAATAAAAGAGAAAATGCAGCCCGTAAATATGGAGTGTATAAATCTTTGGCCACTTTTCTTATTTCGCGGGATGGCTTTATTCAACGATCATGGGGAAATACTGCATTGAGTGCTGAACTTGCAATCGCTATAGAAAACGATTTGAATGATAGACCCATAGTAAAGCATTTTAATTAGCAAATTACTCACAAGCATTGACACAGCTATTTTGCTAACATAAACGTTAAACTTAACTGCTAAAGCTTACTGTATGAATAACTTTTCAAGACGTGATGCACTGAAACTAATAAGCATAAGTACAGCAGCAACATTGGTTGAGCCCAGTTTATTTGCGCATGAAAAAAAACCAAAAGACGAAAAGCATTACATCACATTAAGCTTTGACGATGGTTTTAAAAAATCAAGTATTAAAACAGCGGAGATTTATGAGAAGTATCATTTATCCGCCTGCATTAATGTAATTGCAACTGCGCATCTTCCGGATTTTGTATTGCCCAATGAGTATCATCGCTGGCCTGCAGGAGATTTTGTATTATGGAATGAATTGAAACAGCGCGGACATGAAATAATGATGCATGATTACAAACATTCTCATCTCGATCAGCTTCCCCTTGCAGAAGCAAAAGAGCAGGTACTAAAATGTATTGACTACTTTTCAAAAAACCTCAAAGGTTTTGAAGCAAAAGAATCAATTTTTAATTTTCCTTTCAATGCCTCCACACCTGAGCTGGAAGAATGGCTGCCCACTCAGGTAAAAGCATTTCGCACGGGCGGAAATTCAATCAATCAATTGCCGCATCAGGGACAAACAAAACTTACCTGTGGTGCATTTGGCCCCGAAAATTGTGAAGCATACATAGATGGAGAAATTGAAAAGCTGTTGGCACGATCAGAGGGATGGCTTATCATTAATACACATGGATTGGATGACGAAGGATGGGGGCCGGTTCGTTCAGAATATCTCGATAATTTATTACAAAAACTTATAGCAATAGAAACAGTGGAAATAATTCCTGCCGGGAAAGCTTTATCAAAATTTAAATAAATTCTCTTCAAACAAGAAGCGCTATTGCAGGATTAATTTCATGTTTTCCGCACCTCTTTAAAAAATTTTAAAAAAAATTCTTCTAAAACCCTGACCGGTATGGCCGCTATCGGTATAGATTTTAAAAGTGTCCAGTCGTAGTTTAAATATTTTACTCGTACCCATTCTTCAAAACAATTATTCCGCCGGGTTTGCAAATAAGTTTTACAAAACCATCTACTGTATTTTTTGCTTCTATATTTTTTTGCGATGCAATTATCATAGTTTTAAAGGGCAGTTTCAATTTTGTTACGCCACCCTTTTCT
>DATBFI010000527.1:0-3900 GCA_036558585.1 Chitinophagaceae bacterium | reverse complement strand
ATTATATCAGGTAAAGCATCTTCATCTGAGACGACTTTTGAAAGATAGTTAAAAGCCTCTTCGCCATTAGAGAAAACAATAATTTTTTTTGTACCGTTGATTTTTTCAAGAATTTTTTTTGTAGTTATCTGGTAAACAATATCATCATCGATGATGCAAACAATATTAGCTTTCATTATCCGGGGGTATTATAGTAAAGATGACACAATAGCATCTTACTCAGCTCTTAAAGAATATTTTTGTCTCGATTAAGGCGTTGTAATTAAAAAAATAAAATCCGGCTGATTTATATGTTAGCCGGATTTCGCGCCGAAGATAAGAATTAGAATTTAAATGCTGAGCGTTTTATTAAGAGTGTAATTTTTTTATCTCCTCTGTTAATTTCGGAACGATATCAAAAATATCGCCTACTATACCGTAATCTGCTGCTTTAAAAAAAGGAGCCTCCGGATCTTTATTTATTACTACAATTGTTTTACTTCTGTTTACGCCTGCAAGATGTTGAATAGCCCCGGAAATACCGAGAGCAATATAAAGATTGGGAGCTATCTGTATACCCGTTTGTCCCACATGTTCATGATGCGGACGCCAATGACTATCTGCCACAGGCCGGCTGCATGCCAATGCTGCATGTAACGCGTGAGCGAGATCTTCAACGATACCCCAGTTCTCAGGACCTTTTAAACCGCGTCCGCCGCTTACAACAATTTCTGCTTCAGTTAAGGGCACTTCGCCTTTTACTTTATTTACAGCAGTTACCTTTACTCTACCCTCTTTTATATCTATATTCAATTGATTAATTTCTGCCTGGCCTTTTCCTGGCGTAACTTTATAACTGTTGGGATTAAGTGAAATAATTTTGATTTCTGTCTTAATATTTACATTAGCAAAAGCTTTACCACTAAAAACTGATTTTTTTACAACAAATCCATTTGCTGTATCAGGTAAGCTAACAGCACCTGTGACAATGCCGGCTTTTAAACCTGCTGCCACTCCTGAAGCAACTGCTTTGCCTGTTTGGTTGTGAGAGAAAACGATAATTTTGGCCCCTGTAGCTTTTACAGCTTCCTGGATGGTTTTGGCATATACCTGCGCATCTGCCTGATTAAGTTTTTCATTTTTTACCTGGTGTACTTTGCTGATGCCATATTTACCCAATGCAGCAAGATCATCACTCACTGTTCCAAGCAATAATCCTTCTGCCGGAATATTAAATTGCTGAGCGATATCTGCACCATAAGTAAGTACTTCGTATGCGGCTTTCTTAATATGATCATCGGCATGATCTATAAAAATGAGAACAGACATAAGGTGTTTGTTGTTTGCAATTTTAAACGAATTATTTTTCGGTGAGCCGTAATTTCAAATTTTTATTTTCACTTTAAACTATCAGTTCACCAACTAAATGACTTTTGCCTCTTCGTGTAACAAGCGTACTAATTCAGCTACATTATCGGGCGGCACTAATTTTACACCAGCTTTTGCAGGAGGAAGTTCGTAGCTTACAATATTTGTTAATTCATCGGCAGCTACAGGTTCTGCTACTTTTAATGGTTTGGTACGTGCTGCCATGATACCACGCATATTAGGAATCCGCTGTTCGGCCACACCTTTCTGACAACTTACAACTACAGGAAGTGAAACCTCGCAAACTTCTTCGCCACCTTCGATCTCGCGGCTGATGGTAGCTGTTGAGCCGTTTAAATCAAATTTAGTAGCAAGCGAAACATATGGCATATCAAGCATTTCAGCTACCATGCCGCCAATTGAAGAACTGTTGTAATCAATCGTTTCTTTACCTGTTAAGATCAGATCATAATTTCCGTGCTTTGCTGCATCAGCTATTTGCGCAGCGATATAATAACTATCATTGCCTGATGTATTAACACGAATCGCTTCATCGCCTCCAAGTGCCAGTGCCTTACGAATGATTGGATCACAATCAGCACCTCCAACCGTTACCAGGTGCAAAATAACAGATGCATCTTTTTCTTTTAATTCAATTGCCCTTACTAACGCATACCATTCATCATACGGATTAATGATCCACTGTACACCATTATCTTCAAATTTGGTATTGCTATCTTTAAAAGCAATTCTCGAAGTAGTGTCCGGTGTTTTACTGATGCAAACTAATATTTTCATGATATCCAGTTTTGAGCATGAAACAACAGAATGATAGTTGTTTATGCAACTAATTGCAAATATAATGTCTAATATATTGCAGCAAAAAGTTTGACTTAAAATTTATTCGAAACTTTTGGATGCGCCACACAATTATACCTACTGCAAAAAAGCTTTAAGTTTCACCAATGAAACTATAATTATTCCCTAAAAAATTAGTTTTTATTAAGCGAATGCAATACATAAATGTGTTACCTTATTTTTGCAATCTTTAAACAACCAACCATCAAAAGATGAATTTTAATTTGTCCCAAATGCCGGAACGCAACCTTAAACCGCGTGATAGTGGTATTACAATGGTGATGGATAAAGGTCTTAGTATTAACGAGGTGCGTAATTTTATGAGCGTCTCACACCCGCATGTTGATATTGTGAAGCTTGGTTTTGGCACTTCGTTTGTTACACCCAACCTTCGCGAAAAAATTGAAGTGTATCAATCATACGATATACCTGTTTATTTTGGCGGCACTTTGTTTGAAGCCTTTCTTGTCCGCAACCAGTTTAATGATTATATAGCTATTTGTAAAGATTATAAGATTAATTATATGGAAGTGAGTGATGGCTCTATCACCATACCTCATGCAGAAAAATGTGGTTATATTGAAAAACTTACTAATTATGGGACAGTATTAAGCGAAGTTGGAAGCAAAGATGCTGAACATATTATTCCTCCATATAAATGGATCCAGTTGATGCGGGCAGAGCTGGAGGCGGGCTCATCTTATGTTATCGCAGAAGCACGTGAAGCCGGAAATGTAGGTATTTATCGCGGTACGGGTGAAGTAAGAGAAGGATTGGTCCAGGAAATTTTAACTCAGATACCCGGCGAAAGAATTATTTGGGAGGCGCCACAAAAAACCCAGCAATTATATTTTCTTGAATTGTTGGGATGCAATGTGAATCTCGGAAATATTGCTCCTTCTGATGTAATTCCTTTAGAAGCAATGCGGATCGGGCTACGTGGTGATACGTTTCATTTATTTCTCAACAAAGAAACAGCATAATGAGGGAATATGGACTTATCGGTTACCCATTATCACATTCATTTTCGCAAAAATATTTTACCGAAAAATTTCAGCGGGAAGGTATTTCAGACGCTGTATTTTATGCATTCTCTATTCCATCTATTAATGACTTGTCGCGGGTTTTACAGGAGCATCCCTTATTAAAAGGATTCTCAATTACTATTCCTTATAAGAGATCTGTAATAGAATATCTTGATACTGCATCAACAGCAGTAAAGAAAATGAATGCATGTAATTGCGTGAAAATAAAGGATGGCAAATTGTATGGGTACAATACTGATATTGTTGGCTTTAAAGAATCTTTTATAAAACATTTAAAACCTTATCATACAAAGGCATTGATACTGGGTACCGGAGGAGCTGCTTCAGCAATTGAATTTGTTCTAAATAACTTTCATATTGATTATCGTTTTGTGTCAAGAAAGAAAGATGACTCGAAAAATATAGCAGGCTATGCTGAGGTAAATGCCACACTGCTTAATGAGTATAAAATCATCGTTAACACAACTCCGCTTGGCACTTATCCTGATATAAATGCCGCTCCTGATATTCCCTATCAGTTGCTTACCCCGCAACATTATTTATTTGACCTTGTGTATAATCCTGCCAAAACAAAATTTCTTGCATTAGGTGAAGAACAAGGCGCTACAATTCAAAATGGATATGAGATGCTCTTATTACAATCTGAAGA
>DATBFI010000526.1:0-8390 GCA_036558585.1 Chitinophagaceae bacterium | reverse complement strand
AGTCAATGCTATACCAACCCGCACGGTCGCAGCCTAATCGCATCAGGTAGCTCCATACTATAGAAACAGGCGCTTCCATGTTGACATTGTCTGTATCTGAATATTTTGTATTAGGAATCAATTCATCACCCGGCAAGTATCTTGTGCTATCATCCGGGAAAGTAAGCCCACCTAATTCTTTTTCGAGATGATTCATAAGTGAATGACGAATTAATTTCGAAAAAGTTCCAATTATATGATAATAAAGATTCAACTTTTTCCAGCTATCATGATCTGTTGCAGTCGTTCGCAATTCAAAGCAGATTGTACTTCCGGTTAAATAGGGTTCAACAGTTAGTGACCAGGCAAGTTTACCCCACCCCGGATCATTAAAGCTTCTGAAATCTTCAGGATGCATTTCTTTAAAAGGAATATCAACATGCCAGAACTTTCCTATGGCGCCAACTACAACTTCTTTTCCCCGTATTTCATGAATGATCATAAATCCTTTCCCGTTTGCCGCAATCTGGTCAAGCCCGATTCGTGTATCATGATGGACAGGCTTGTCGCGATGAAAAATATCTGCAATCGTTCGAAGATTAAACAGGAAGTGAACCCAGGACACAGAGGACATATCATAGTGCCTTGCCAGATTCCATGCAATTTCCGGTTGCGCGTGTACAAATATCCGCATGGTTTCGGTATGATGCGGATGCGGAAGATAATTTTGAATGGCTCTCATAGCAGAACAATTTTAGAATGACAGGAAAAATTATCCTCGATATTTATACAATTTCGTAATTAAGATTACCAGTGACAAACAAGGATATATCACTGTCTTTAAAATAATTATAGGAAGCGCCTCGTCAAACTGACTTTTTATTTACAGTTCCTGATCTTTAGTATATAGGTCTATTGAAAAGCTTTGTTTCGTCCAGAGATTATTTTTTGATCTTATTATACATTTTTATTGCAAGCGGAAACAAAATATTATTCTCAAGATGAACATGCTGATACAAATTCTCTTCAAATTCTTTCAATTCTGCAAGAGTTACCCGGTGTGTGGTACATGCAGTTTCTTCAGGAGTATAATTATTTGTTATCTCTCTCAGCCTTTCTGTTAATGTGCCTGCGTCTGCATGTTCGTGTTCCATTACAGTTAATGGCACAGAAATATTAATTATCGGAAAAGAAGCCTGCCCTCCGTTATAAACTTTTTCTATCTCCTTTATATGAGGGAATAACACGCATTCTTCTTTATCCATGTGTTGAAGTAATTCCTCCTGTAAATTCATAAATATATCATACCCTTCATTGATCCAGTTAAAACGTTCACCATGTTTTTGAACCAGTTTTGCCAGGTGCATGCTGATCTGCGGAACTGCCTGTTTTACAAAAAAATGATGATGCGTTACTATATGAGCGATTAATTGTTCTGCACTCATTTGGGTAAAGGGCATTGTATTTCGGGGATAATATTTGTCCTGGATTTTTTCTAATTCTTTCAATATATCTGTGAGAGGTATATTGTTTTCAACACATGCTTTTTCAAGCGTTCTTTTACCCTTGCAGCAATAATCCAATTTATATTTTTGAAATACAGGTGCAGCATGATTGTCTGCAGTAACTATTTCTGCCAAAGTCTTGTTTGCAACTTCTATCATAATGATTTTTTTACAAAGGTCTTATTGTGGAAAAAGAAAAAAAATGATTCAGATCATCCTTTTCAATGTTTACAATTTTGTTACGGTTCTCATAAGTGGGAAAAATAATTCCTCAGATTACGGAACGTTTTTTCCTTTTTAAAGGGCATTATATTTTTTTGAGCATGGTTATTTTATATGATCCGTTATTTATAAATTAAACAGCCTATCCATTGGATGGATAAAAATCCTGCTCTTACTCCTTCTCGAATCTCCCGGATCTTTCATTAATTACAACGCGGTATATAACAGGTTTTATCGCTAAATACTGAAAATCCTCACCACCCATGCCGGCTTTAGATAGTTCAGGTGACAGCGCTGTAACGCTATTTTTTACATGCATCATTTTTTCCGCAAAAGCTTTCATTGCGTAAGAACGGCTTCTTTCGTCAGAAAGCTCCTGGTAAACGCCCCATAAAACCACGCTGCGCCAGTTAGTAAAGTTTTGCACTTCATCCACTTCAAAACACACAGAAGGATTATTGCGCATCATATCTATCTTCATACCTTCCCGGGAATGAGCGAATATGTATTGGCCGTCATACAGGTAATTAACAGGAACTACATAAATTTTTTTCCCGTTGCTGCAACCGATTCGTCCAAGTAAATTTCTTTTTAATACTTCTTCTATTTCGTCATAGGTTAATTGTCCTAACATAGCACTAAGTTTAGTTGTTAAGTATTAATTCTAATTAGTCTTAGGGAAGTAAACAGACACGATATGGCAATTGAAGTTGCTATAAAAATTAATAGTATTGAATTAATGCAATTCTTCCATAATCTTTCAACATGCCGTTTTCTATAAATTCAACGTCCCCTCCGCTTTGTAACACCTTCTCTATCACGTTATCCACGGCATCCTTTATATAGAAAGGATTGTCTCCCTTAATATCCTCCGGAAAAATTTTGTTGATCTTATCACCTGCCTGGACCGGGTGAACAAAATCCTTTTCTACCACAAGCAGCCTGCAACTTTTATGGTTTGCTGCTTCCCAAACATTCTGCATCCCGAATGAAACCCTTTCGTAGTCGACTGCTTTGCCAATTTCCTGTAAAATATTTTGCTGTTTTACCATTTTCCAATCCTGTATGTAAGGTTGGAAAATTTTATTCATTTCTTTTTCACTTGCATCAAGGTAATTACCCGGGATGAAGCCTAAAAGTTTTTCAGTGTTCTTTGTAATTTTTTTAAACCGCTCAAGAATATTTTCATCTCCCACCGCAAAAACAGGCAATTTGTAAGCATCTAAAATAAGTTTTAGATCTTCATCCATCTGATGCAGAAATTTATCAGGAAATTGCTCCTTACCCCTGCCAGGATCAGAAAGGCGTTTCTCTTTTTCGTCAATATTTATTTCATCAGTAACAAGGTTATCAGGAACGTTTGATTTTATTAAAGTAAATTTTGAATTCTTTGCTACATACATTTTTGACCTTTCCCCGCTTAACATCAGGACCAGATATTCTATATTCTGTTTTTTGCTGTATATAACATCTCTGATCTCAAAAGTTTCATCTATCACAATTCTTTCTTCCACAGGAATATTAAGGTAATACACTTGTTCTGTTACAGGCGATACAAAAATGGCCACACTTTTTTTCTGCGTGTTATAATTAAGATTTTGAATCACGCCGTTTAGCCTTAAAACCACAGGCCAAACTTTGTCCACGGCATACTCTTCTATTAGCCGGGATTTGACTTTTTCAACGGCTTGTTTTAATTCGAATTCCAATTCACTCTTTGAAGACATCATAGGTTCGAATGGGTGAACAATAGAAACAGCAGGAAGATAATGCACGTCAATTACTTCTCTTTCTTCAAAATGAATAACAGCACTCATGATCGATTTTATTTAGGTTTATAAAACTATCTCACAGATTGATCGAAAAATATGATCTCAGGCACTATAAATAATGATCCTGATCATTAACTTCCAGTAGGTGTGAGAATAGACTATCATAAAATCAATTTATCGGCGGTATCTACAGCAATTCAAAATTAAAAATGAAAGCTACTTTTGATAAAGCATCATTTGAATGAGCACTATCATTTTTACAGATGATTATCCTCATTATTTAAGGAATAATAATTTAATAATTTCAAATACTATGATAGATGCTTTAAGCCATAACGAGATAGAGGAAATTTTAAAAAAACATTTCGTTGGACGGATTGGTTGTCATACAAGTGATCAGGTTTATGTGGTGCCTGTAAGCTACGCTTATGACGGGAAGTATGTTTATGTGCGTTCATTCGAAGGGAAAAAGATGGAGATCATGCGCAGTAACCCAAAAGTTTGTTTTGAAGTTGATGAGACTCAAAATATGGCTAACTGGAAAAGTGTGATAGCATGGGGTGAATTTGAAGAACTTACTGATAAAACTGAAAGAAATAAGGCGTTAAAAGTTTTAATAGACAGGCATTTACCACTGCTCTCAAGCAGTACAACTCATCTTGGCGATATCTGGCCTTTTCCACCGGAAGATATCAGTACTATTAAAGGTGTAGTCTTCAGGATCTTACTGAAAGAAAAAACAGGACGCTTTGAAAAAAGCCAAACGTCCCCCTCATTAACCGGGTAATTTGCTCAATACATCAATGATCTCAGCCCACGAAATACTTCTATTCTTCTATTTAATTTGACCCTATGGTTTAAAGCTATCATCGCAATATATGAACCTGCTTTTTCCTTTAGTCGCCCGGAACACCGATCTTTCGGTATTCATTCAACTTGTAATTTATCCCTGTTTAAACGACTTTCCGACTTCTAAATAAGTCTAATGCAAGAATTGATGAAGTACATATTCTTCGGTCGATGCACTGGCATAGGCAGTAGTTTAATTCTGAGATTTCAATTTAATGAATAGGACGCCAATTATAATTAACCAAATTAGCCATAGTGTACTTCCGATAAAACCTGCCATGTCCCAGGTTGGAAAACCCGGAATAACTGTTGCAAATAATTCCATCTGAGCAAAGAAATAAATGGTAGATGAAATAATACCAAGCAAACTTACCCACTTTGGAAAGAACTTAAGTTTGAGAAAAGCGATTGAAATCATAATTGTCCAAATAATTGTAAATAGTTGCCCAATATGTTCGCCCAATAAAACACCAACAAATTGATGAATTGTTTTAAAAGAAACTATAGCAGCTTCCCTGGTTGCTATATCAGTCGTACCTATATAAGTGTTGGCAATTACAGGCACGACAAATACCCATCTCAGTAAGCCTATGATCTGAACAATTCCCGAAATAACTCCTATGGTGGTAACCCATTTTACAAAATCGATCCTATTTTCTAATTTTTGTCCGATTAATATGTATGCAACCAATAAAGGCAAGCCGAGTATTGCAAATGCCCACCAGGTAAAAATTAAAGAACTTCCGCCCTCATGAAATTTGGTCAAAACTGTTCCTACATCCTTCCGCAGGATATGAGGATATTCAAAAGTTAATGTAAGAATTGTGTAGGGAATGAGCACGCCAATTGCTCCGGCCAATAACAATAAGCCGATTGTCTTTTCTTTTCTCATATGTAGTAGAATTCGGAGTAAAATTGCCTATAATATTAGCTTATAATAACCCCTCGTTGCCTGCTCTGCTTATTTCATTCTTAGAATAACAATTAGATCCCTTCTTCATTATTTCATCCATTTCTTTTACAAAAATTCCATTGCTTGAGTAAGAGCAGTACCTGTTGATTTTTCAATTATGTATTTCACCCATCTTTATGAATGCTTTTATATGATACCTGCGTGTAAAGCCAAATACAAACCGGAATTAAAATTATTGTAAAAGATATTTGCACCAACCACCAGCTATGGCTAAGTTTTGATAAATGTCAAAATCGCCTTAGCAAATTCGGCAGGCGCCTCCTGGGGCAGATTATGTCCTATACCTTTAAGAACTCTTCTTTCATAGCCGCCTTCAAAATAACTGGCATCTTTACCCGTTCCTGAAAACGGTTCAACACCATCGGCTTCTGCATCTAATATTATAGCGGGCACTTTTATTGTTGGCTGCTTTTGCAGCGACTGTTCTATCGCTTCAAATTTTGGGTCGCCATTTGCTAATCCATATCGATGCCTGTATGAATGCACTACCACTTCCACAAAATCAGGATTATTGAATGAAACTGCTGTTGCTTCAAAAGTGTCGTCATCAAATTTCCAGGTTGGAGACCAGTTGCTCCATAACAGCCGGCACAGTTCTTTTCGGTATCTTGTTAATCCCCGGCGGCCGCGTTCACTATGGAAGTAAAATTGATACCAATTTAGCATTTCAATTTCCGGTGCCACAGGTTCTGAATATTTTGCTATGTTTTGAATGTTATATCCTGCCATTGATACAAGCCCGGTAATACGTTCCGGAAAAAGTGCAGAAACAATGCAACAAGCCCGTCCGCCCCAGTCATACCCGCCTGCGATTGCCTTTTGTATGGATAGCGCATCCATTAATGCAATCAAGTCATTGGCTAATGCAGCTTGCTGACCAGAACGGATGGTATCAGGAGATAGAAATTTTGTCGGTCCGAACCCACGTAAGTATGGAACGATAATCCGGCAGTTTTCAGCCAACAAATGTTTTACTACATCATCGTAAGCTCTTATGTCATATGGAAATCCGTGCAGAAGTATAATGGTCGCTCCATCAACATTTCCACTTTCTTCATAAGCAATGCAAAGGTCTCCTGCATTAATATGTTTTAATGTCCCCATATCAATTCATTTATTTCGGAATGTAACGTTGTTTGAAAAAAGCAAATCTTATATCTATCAATAATTGCATACAACTTGAAGAGCGATTTTACCTGCCTAAAACTTCCGCCAGCTTATTTTTCAGTGCAACGTCTCTTAGGTTTTTTGCTATAATGATTCCCTTTGGGTCAATTAAAAAATTACAAGGAATAGCACTGATACCATAAGTTTTTGCTACTGAACTTTTAAAACCTTTCAAATCGGAAACTTGCTGCCAGGGCATCCTGTCTTCGTTAATTGCTTTTTTCCACTTGTTCAAATCTTCATCCAACGATACTGCCAGGACTGTAAAGTTTTTGTTTTTATATAAATTGTACGCACTTAAAATATTTGGGTTTTCTGCACGGCAAGGCCCACACCAGCTTGCCCAAAAATCAAGTAACACATATTTGCCTTTATAATTCGATAACCTGATGGGATGACCGCTTGTGTCGTTTTGAACAAAATCAATAAACGGCTGACCAACTGCGCTTCTTTTTAGAACTGATAATTTTTTGGCAATTCTTTTCCCTGCATTTGTTTGTCGCGCATACAGAGATAATGTTTTATATAAAGAATCGACGGAATAAAAATCAGCCAAAAGTGCTCTGTCTTCAATTAGCGATAAACTAACGATACTTGAAGGATGGGCAAGAATAAATTCTTTTCTTTTCTCATTGATTTCAGAAAGGATCTCATTTCGCTCATTCTCCCAAGCGGCTTCTGCCGTTTCATCCTTGTGTGCCGCTTTGTAAACACTGTCATCATACAAAGTATCATACCTGTTCATTTCATCCTGAATAGAATTATTATAAAGTTCATATTCATTTTGAGGCTTTGAACCCGTAACTCTTATATCGCCTATAGAATCTTCGTTTCCATTAATATTAATTACTGCATTTCCCGTGTCGATATAAAATTTCATATAATGAGTTTCCATAAACAGAAATGCGCGTTCGGGTTGAGCTACAAATCCTTTCCATTCAAATTCCCCGTTTTTTACTTCAAGATTATAAATTTCAGGGGAATCCAAGATCGGAATTGACAATCTAATTACTGAATCTTTTAACCCGACAATATTTCCGGCTATTCTTGTTGTATCATAAGCAAATACCCTTGCTTGAAACAAGCAAAGACTGATAACAATTAAAATAACAGTCTTTTTCATATAAAACAATTTATAGAGGAGATAAACGAATGGTTTGCGAACTGTCCGACCGCATTACAAGCAACGTTCAAGCTTTTGTGAAGACATGGCAACAGGGCTTTTGTCGCCCTTACAAAAGTTTAATTGAAAACATAACTTGAAGATAATAACTAATGTTGAACTGAGAAATGCTGGCTGGAACATACCGGAGAATTACTGCTGCGCAAGTAGCGGCCGGGCTATGCTTTACAAATATGCACCAGTTAGAGGATGCCTTTGTTTTCTCAGGTTGAAAAAATTCTTATTTGGTTTTAAACTTTACCCTTTATAGTGGAGCACATGAACATGCCTGCCGGACGCACTTTAATTACATGCCCGGCTTTTTAGCTGAACCAACCAGGTTAACATCAATAAGTTCCAAAGATTTAACCATGTCCTTTACCGTTTCCTTGTATTTCCTGAAATGAGGTGTCTCTATGTGCGATCTATATGCAGCCGTATCAGCATATATTTCAAGGATTGTGATGTTTGATGGATCGGTTTTGTCAGCAACTGCATAATAGGTTAATACACCTGGCTCAACACGAACGGCAGTAGTCATTTGTTCTTTTAATGCCGCATTATACTTTTCCAATTGCGAAGGGTCAACTTTGATCTTTGCTAATCTTACCATTTGATTTTTTTCTTGTGCCATAACCCTTGTGTCAAATGAAAGGGCCAGGATAAACAATGTAATAATTATGGTCAGCCATTTATTATGACTTAATCGAACTTTATTAATTGCTTTAAAAGGCTGCATATATAAAAAAGAGATTTTGTGT
>DATBFI010000525.1:0-7104 GCA_036558585.1 Chitinophagaceae bacterium | reverse complement strand
GATGGAAATGTATTTAATGGCACACGAAATATTTTGAGTGATGAACAAATTGCCCGGTTAAAAGTAGGCGACCTGCTGAATGATGACAAACAAAATCCATTGATTTATGTACGGCGGGTTGCGCAGGAATGATATTTAGGTTTGTGTTATCTAAAGGCACATTTCTGTAAAACAAAAGAGGCTGTCTTCAAAAGGGACAGCCTCTTTTGTTGATTCTAAACTTATATTAATCTACACTATTTAACGGTTTAAACAATAATTCTGAACTAATGCCTAAAATTGACCCACAGGCTGTTGTGGTTACAGTATTTAAATCCCTTGCTCTTCGCAGAATATCATTAAATCCTCTCAGGGTAGGGCTGGCGGAAGGTCGTAATGCAGGATCTTTCACCATGAGAACATCATTGGTAGAATCCCCATCAAAATCAACAGCACCACCTGTTCCGGCGCGTCCCGTCAAGAAACCTGAAAGAGTTGCCTCAGTTCCATAAAACACAGGGTCAACATGAGTAAACCCGGTTTGAGTTTCTCCTCCATGGCAACCCCAGCACGAGATGAGCGAAAAATTAAATCGTGCGATATTATTTCTGATGAATGTAGCGCCGTTTGAAGCGTCTGTACCATCCCAATGGTAAGGCTTGGGTGGTTGACCCGTGGGAAATGCAACGCCACCTGTTGTAGGAATAATTAGTTTAGCTGCTCCTCCCAAAAAGGGGAAACCCTGCCAGGTTAATGGTACCGTAAAGTTGTCGGCTTTAATTGCAGCCGTGTTTTGATTCACATAGGCTACCATGCGTTGTACATTTCCATTAATTACCTGGGCATTATATTTATCTGCTACGTTTTGTGCTACTGTATTTTGCTTAAGAAAACCGCTGCCGCCCTCGTCCACAACAAATTCTCTCATTTCCCATATTTGAGTGCCTCCGGCCAGTGCGTTTTCATTGGTGCGAAGCTGATCGAGCGAACTTTGATTCGGCCTGCCGGGATTGGTTCCACACAAGGTATATTGGTCAGTTATGTTCTGCAAAGCCTGGTTATATTGACTGCTCCCAATTGTGAGATCTTTTAATGCAACCCATTGCTGTGCCCATGCTTTTTTTGCATCACAGGTATTAGGTTTATTTACTCCAAATTCAAGTATTATTCCCATCTTTAATGCAGCATTGCAGGTAGAATTTATCAAACCAAATACATAGCGGCCCTCTCCTACCGAACTTTCCGTAATGCCATGCACTCCTCCTTCTCTTAGATCGAACCTGTCTACAATCGCAAGCAGTTTAAATGGTGCAAAGCGCATATCTAACTGGCCGTTTGGCGAACCCGCACTTTTGCTTTTGCTAAGCCACGGAGTAAGTATTTTACTATTTACTGTAGTACGGGCCTTTACTGTATCTCCGTTTACAATCTGGTTCGTGGCCCAATGACCTAACCAGTTTTTTACAAAGTCAGAAACCTGTTTATCTGTAGCAATATGGGCCGGATCTTTTGATGCAAGTTGTCTCATTATTGTGTTAAAGGTCCATGGGCCATTAATATTTCCCTTTTGAGTGCATGAGTTCCAGGTGCGGGTTGGGTCCTCGACCACTGCAAGATTGGTAATCGTTACGGAATGAGTTCTGATAGCTTCCAGGGTCGCAGTGCCGGCATCAGCAGCACCTCCATTATTGGAAGGATCCAGCTCAGAAAGTGCATTTGTTAATCCTGATATTGAAACTACTTCACCCCTGTCTAATTTTTGTATATCAAAACTTTCGTCTGCATCCGGATCAACAATCATCTCACGGTGGTTAAAACGAATGGGCCTGTAATTGTTTTTTTTCATTTGGGCTGTCATGTTTAACGCCTTTTGCCTGAATTCATTTAGATCGGCAGCTACTCTTGCTGTATAAAAACCATCTCCTGCTTTTTTATCATAACCCTTTCCGTCATCTCTGAAAACCAAATGACTACCATTTTCAATACTTACAAATTGACCGGAGTAATTTTCCTTTGAATAAAAAGCCATCATCAGTAAATGATTATTATTCCCCGGGATCTTTTGAATAAGTACATCCTCTGCAGGGGGAGCCTTTTTGTCTGATTCGGTGGACCCAAACCAATTATCATCTCCGGTGAAATCCTGAATATTAGCTTCCTGCGAAAATTCATCCTCATTTTGGATTGACGCATTGTTGAAAAATGGAGGGTCAGCTTGAGTGAAATAATCATGTCGATTCCATGAAAGAAGTGCTATTACCAAACTCGCGATGGCTAACGAAATCATCCACTTTTGTGTTTTTTTCATAACAAACTGTTTTATAGGGTGTATATTAATGATGTGCTTACGGAATGTGCTTGTTTGTGAGAGGTGCTGTTAGTTTGAGTCTGAATTGTTTCGGGTTAACAAACATAAATGTCCTTACTCTAAAACACTAAACCGGGTTTAATGGAAAAGTAATTTACAAAATTAAAATGAATATATTTTGAAAATGGCGTCGAAAATTTTTTCCTGTCTAAATTCACTTCCTTGAATACAAAGCATCCTTTCTATAATGGTGTACGGACTACTTTATTTATTAATGAAAGTGCTTTGTAAAAATAATCGTAAAAATGAACATATTGTAAAAAGCACAAAAAAATTTTTTGGGATTTATGCCGAAGAGATTTTTGCCTCATCTTTAGTTTCCCTTCACCACAATATCTTTGCAAAGAATTTGTGTTTAGCGAAGACATTGCGATCATTGTTTTTTTTAATTTATAAAGCAAAAGATTTTTCTTTCCCGTGATCATGAATCGATTTGCGCTACTGATCATACTCGTCATTACTTTAACCTCGGCATGCAAGAAGAGTGCTGTTCCAAATCCCGCTTCTTCTTTTGATCCTCTTGCAAAAGGCATAAACCTGTCAAACTGGTTTAATGATTATTCCGATCCTTTGCAATATTCAAACCGGTTTAGTGCTGCCACGCTCCAATTGATCAAAACAAAAGGGTTTACTTATGTCAGGATACCTGTCGGACCAGTAATTCTTTTCGACCCGTCACAGCCGGCGCAACTCAATCCAGTCAATCTTCCTTATGTAGATAACGCAATCAGCAGGTGTATCAATGCAGGCCTGGCTGTTACCATTAATCTTCATCCTCTCATAAATGAAACAGACAGTTTACTGGCGAATAATCCAGGTTTTGTAAACAGCATAGCGGCTTACTGGAAGTCTGTTGCATTAAGTTTCAAAAAATACCCTCCTGATAAATTATTCTTTGAGGTATATAACGAGCCGCATGCATCTGCAGCAGGCATTACATCACAAAATTATTCATGGTGGCAGCCTGTACAGGAAAAGCTGATTACAGCTATACGTGAAGTTACCTCAACACATTACATTATTGCGGGAGGAGAAGGCTGGAATAGTATTGACGGGTTACTGCAGCTTCATCCCTATAATGACAGTAATATAATTTATGATTTCCACTTTTATGATCCTTTTCTTTTTACTCATCAGGGTGCATCATGGTCTGGCTGGCAACCAACAATAGAAGGCCGTAACATTCCCTACCCATCGAGTCCTGATGCAGTTGCCCCATTAATGGTTAGCAGTAACAGTGCCGAATTAAATAATGAGCTTAATTGGTATGCATGCAACGCATCAATATTGATTCATTGGACAGGTGGATCAAAAGGGCTTATGACTGGGGACAAAACAATCATGTAAAAATTATAGTGAATGAATTCGGAAGTTATAAACCATTTGCGCCAAGACAAAGCCGTTTAAACTGGATACATGACGCAAGAGTAACTTTTGAAAAATATAATATTGGCTGGTGTATGTGGGAATGCGATGAAGGCTTTGGCTGGATTGATTACGTGGGTGGTAACCGAAATAGCCCTGTTCCTGATAATGAAGTACTTTTAGCACTTGGATTAGAATAGCATTTTCAATATTCGGTGACCGGTAACAGGAGAGAACGACCTTTCGCTGCAATGTATCCCTGAAGCATCCACAGCAAAACTTATTAAAAAGCATATTGGGACATTTCTAAATCATTATCTGCTGGATATTTCTTCGTCCCCAATTACCCCAGTCCTTCATTCTGTCTTTCAGGGTTGTCAGAAGGGAAGAACTTGTTACTTTTTTGCCTTTTGTGGGTGGAACAAGATCGGCGTCTTTTATCGTTTCTGTGTAAACTTTTGTTGCAAACCATGTAATGTGACTGTGTGGAATAGCAAGGCCCAGGATCATTCCCGGTAAACCCATAAAAGATTCGGGGCCTCCTGTTGCGATGATTGCATCTGTATAAAATGCAACGATGTAAACAGAATCCATGATCAAAGCATTTGCACGGCGACATTCAAATCCTGCTATATTGCGCGTTTCATCCGTTATCTTCCATTGAATTTTTCGTGTGCTGTCCTGCACAAGAAATGTTTGTTCAAAAACATTTTTCTGGCTTATACGTTGCTCTTTATCAAGATCAGTAAATACTGTATTGTCCTCAGCCGGTGCCTGCCATAATTTATTGTTATCGCTATTTTCTCTGCCCGGCTTAAATAAAGTTTTATTGCCGCTGAACGCAAGATCAAAATAAGTTGTTTTAAACTGGGGTGTTCTTTTTTTCTCAAATTCTCTCCATGCATCATCATCAATATCATCCAGCTGTGCCCACAGGTTCACTTTGCGTTCATACTCTATTCTTCCCTGGGAAAGAAAAACTGTGTTTTGGGCGTGCAGATGCGACTGCGCTAATAAAGCTGAGGAAAATAAAATAAGATATTTTAAAGGTTTCATTTCTGTAATTATTAAGTAGTAATTTTTTCTGTACTTCCCGGATTCTTAAAAACAAATTGGTTTTGGTTCGATAGCCTACATGCTTTGCATTAGTTATTTTGTTCTTTTTTGCTGGCCCAAAAAGAACGAAAAAAAGGGCACCCGAAAACCCTGCCTGTTCGGCAGACAGGTATACACCCCGTTTTCGTCGAGGCCTGATTAAGCTACAGTGCTGCTGTGACTTCAGCGGTATACTCCTGAAAATGCCCTGATTTAGCCGTAGTACTACCGTGATCTCAGCTTATGCTTTGCTGATAAAATTTCAAAGTCGTTGCTTTTTCCTTTTTCCCTTTTAGGGGGCCTTCACTTCCATCTTCCTCCCCTTTAGGGGACAGGGGCTTCTATTCTTCTTCCTGCCCCGGAACTTTTATTCCTGCTTTATTAAAATTCCATACTACAGACAACAGGAAAAATCTCCTGATAGTGCTGTATGTGTTTTGTGAAATATAATTACTGTTTACCGTCCTGTTAAAACCAATGTTTTGATTAAGCAGATCATTTACCGAAGCTTTTATCAACAGTGCATCTTTCTTGAGAAACTTTTTTCCAACCCATGCATTCCATAAAACAACATTGGTATTGTTATCAAAGACGTCTGTTTTCTGCCGGATGTTGAAATCACAATCTGAATGTATTTGAAATTTCAGGGGAAGATAAATATCGGCATTAGGGTTCACATCAAATGACCAATACTGTGTTTTTATATCTTCCTGTATGGAAGAAGTACTGCTGGTATACGTTGCAGATGCGGATAAACCAATACTGTATTTTTTTTCTTTGTCTTTGTTCAAGTCCAAACCAAACCTGTAATTGCCACTTTTGGTAACGTTGTGCTCATTGTTTACAATATTTACATACCTGCTGCCACTAAAACTGCCATTAAAACCTATCCACGTGTTTATTTTTTTTATTTTGAAGTTATAGCCAAGCCAGGAGTTGAAAGAACGATTGCCATCAAGATTTACGGATTGATATATTCTTCTTCCAAGCGAGTCAACATAATCTTTGGTACTGATGGCATTTTCTGTAAAATTATAACTCATGTTTGCCCAGATGCCTCTTTCAGTTAATACCTTGTAATCGGAAAAGTAAAGTGACATGTTGTTTCTGAAAGCTGGTTTAAGATCCGGGTTACCAATTGAAATATTTAATGGATCATCATTGGTAAGCACGGGCTGTATTTGCTGTATAGTTGGTTGCTGTGTACTTCCGTTATAACGAAATGTGATTCTTCTTTGCTGTGAGAACATGTAATTAAGTGATGCCTGTGGATACCAGTTCACAAAATTTCTGTTGAAGGAAGAATCTCTGCGCATATCCCGCTGATCAAAACTGGTAAAGCCAACATTGCTGCCAAAATTTAACTTTAGCTTCTTTTGGAATAAACTGTAATTTAAACCTGCCCTGTGTGTGAAAACATTGAAGACATAATCATTGCTGTAAATGCTGTCCAGATCTGTGTACTTGCCATCACTTGATTTATTAAAGGAATTACGCTCAGCATTGCTGTTATTCACCACAATACCATAATTAAATATGAGTGATGAAACCTTAGACAAAGGTTCCGTATATGTTATTTTAGAATCGAACAATACACTCTCCGTGTGATTGGTCTTGTATTGGTCGGTAATTTGTTTTTGCGGAGTTCCCCCGGTATAAAAATCATTATCGGCATACAGGTATCCGTTTGATTCATTATTACCGAAATTTTCTTTGAGGTTTATAGAAACTGTTCTTCCTTTTTTCTTTAATTTTTTTCTCCATAAAATATTACTGTTCAAAGTATGATTGTCACCCTCAGTTGATATTTTTCGGTCACTCTGGTTTACCAAACTGCTGTCTATGGCAAGCGCTTCCGAGTGGTAAAGACTGTTTGTTATTTTATGATCCATACCGCCATCTGCCATTATTTTTATTGAGGAAGTGGAATCAAACTGGTATTCATAACTTCCGTTTGCACGGTTACGCAAAATCTTATTGTTAAACTCCTCGCTGGAGTTGTTGAAATATAAAGTGTCGGGTAAAATGTATTGTGAATTGGTTGCACTTGCACCATTTACATGCAATTGCAGGATCTTATAATTACCATTGAGGGTTTGTTTGTCATCATCCCATTTATTGTTGTAATGGAGTCCCCCTGTTTGTACGAGTGGAAAGCCCTGGCCGTTGTAACGCCCGTTCCATGAGTCCAGTTCATCATCTTCATCACCTTCGAAAAAAAAGAATCCGTTTGATTCATCATAATCAGCATTATTTAACCAACTTTCTCCATAATTGTCCCTGTCCTGCCAATTGAG
>DATBFI010000524.1:0-3494 GCA_036558585.1 Chitinophagaceae bacterium | reverse complement strand
TATTTTCCAACTTCTTTTAAAAGAAGAAAATAGTTTTAAATCAACTCCTTATTGCTACTTTATTTTTTATCAGCTTATTTCCAGTATTCCAGATGCAAAGGAAATTGATTTACTAAAGATTTTTATAACAAATTTCAAATTGATCATTACGATTTTCAAACAACTCATTACAATAAACACTTATCATAAATTAAGTATGGTTTACTGCAATAATTTGTATTGTATATCACTAATTCGTTTGTTGGCAAACATTCATGTACACATTTTTGCAAAGAAAGATGCTTTATAGAGTTCATTCACTAATTTCAACAATGAAAAAATTTTTACTTTTTATAGTTATCACTTTTCCTGCAGTAAATTCTTTCGCACAAAACGATATCAGGTGGAATAATAAAAAATGTGCTGTTGTACTAACTTATGATGATGCATTGAATGTCCACCTCGATAATGTAATTCCGCTTTTGGATTCACTTGGATTAAAAGCAACGTTCTATTTGTCGGCATCTTTCCCGGGCTGTAGAAATCGTTTGGATGATTGGAAAAATGCCGCAGCAGAAGGTCATGAATTGGGAAACCATACTTTATTTCATCCATGCACAGGAAGTATTCCCGGCAGGGAATGGGTAAAACCTGATTATGATCTAAGCAGGTACTCTGTTAAAAGGATGATTGATGAAGTGAGGATGACCAACATTTTTTTACAAGCTTTGGATGGAAAAACAAAAAGAACATTTGCCTTTCCATGCAGCGATACGAAGATTGGCGATACAGCTTACATAGATAGTTTGAAAAACGACTTTATTGCAGCACGAGCAGTGCGTGAAGAGATGCACACGATTGATGAGGTTGATCTTTATAATACTGACTGTTATGCTATAAACGGGCAGACAGGCGATCAAATGATTGCACTGGTAAAACAAGCCATGCAAAAAAACACTTTGCTGGTTTTTCTCTTTCATGGTGTTGGGGGTGAACATGCCATCAATGTTTCTTTAAACGCACACAGCCAGTTGCTGCATTTTTTAAAACAAAATGAGAAAGACATCTGGATCGCACCCATGATCGATGTTGCTGAATATACCAAAGCATATCAGTCTAAGAAAAAATAATATGTTTTTTGTAAGGCATTTTCAGTACCAAAGTGTAACCATTTTATGAAAAAAGTTGCTCTCCTATTTTATATAATGATGATAATGCGGCCTTGTTTTTCCCAGTTCAAAATGACACCTGAACAGCAGCATGCGTGGGACAGCATTCAGCAGGTAACGCAACAGGATTATAAAAAGATGTTGCAGCAATTGCATATTGATTCAACGAGAGCCGGGCCTTCCGGTAATCCGCAGTCACCCAACGCTGCAAACAATGATGAATCAAAAGTGCCTGCTTACATTTTGCCTGATCCATTAATATTGAAGAGTGGAAAAAAAGTCACTGATCCAAAAACATGGTGGCAAAAAAGAAGACCAGAGATCGTTGAAGATTTTGATAAAGAAATTTACGGAAGAGTTCCAAAGAACACTCCAAAAGTAAATTGGGAAGTTGTAAGTACGGCAGATACAACAGTATATGGCATCGCGGCAACAGTAAAACATTTATTGGGTCATGTTGATAATTCATCTTGCCCGCAAATAAAAGTTGATATAGACCTTACGCTTTGTACACCCGCAAAAGCAAATCATGCACCTGTGGTCGTGGAGTTTTCTTTCGTATTTCCTCCCGGCTTTCAACTGCCAAAAGATACTTCGAAAAATGCACCACTTCCCTGGCAGCAACAGGTGCTGGGAAAAGGTTGGGGTTATGCAGTTCTCATTCCCGCAAGCTACCAGGCCGACAATGGTGCGGGATTAACCCATGGCATTATTGGCCTGGTAAACAAAGGTCAGCCGCGTAAACCCGGTGACTGGGGCGCTTTACGTGCGTGGGCCTGGGGCGCAAGTCGCGCAATAGATTATCTTGAAACCGATAATTCTGTAGATGCAAAAAAGATTGCAATCGAAGGACTTTCACGCTATGGTAAAGCAGCGCTTGTTGCAATGGCTTATGAGCCACGCATTGCAATTGGTTTTATCGGTTCATCCGGTGCTGGTGGCGCTAAAATTCTGAGACGTGTTTTTGGTGAGCAGGTAGAGAATCTTGCGTCATCTGCAGAGTACCATTGGTTCGCAGGAAATTTTATAAAGTATGCGGGTCCGCTAACACCCGATGATCTGAGTGTTGATGCGCATGAACTTATTACACTCTGTGCGCCGCGTCCTGTGTTTATCAGCGTTGGCTCACCCACTATTGAGGGCACATGGGTTGATGCAAAGGGTATGTTTCTCGCCGCTGTTTATGCTGGTCCCGTTTATAAACTCTTAGGTAAAAAAGATCTGGGCACTACAGAAATGCCGCCAATAGAAACCGCGTTGATCAATGGAGACATTTCATTTCGTCAGCATAGTGGCGGGCATACTACTGCGCCAAACTGGGCAACATTTCTAACATTTGCAGAGCGATATTTTAAACCATCATCGCAGAATAATTAAGAAAGTTTTTTATTCTTTACCAAACTGTCTTGCTACTAAGAAGCTTTGGTAGAGCCTGCCCCGATAAATATTGGGGCCACTCACTTGTGCGCTTTTTTCTCTACTCAACCAAGTTGAATGTTCTGCATAAATTTTTATATGTTGCTTTTTGCAATATGAACAACGTGTCCGACACTTCGAAAGTGTCAGACACGTATAACAAGCTGCATAAATTTTTTATTGTTGTTTCTGTAGGTTCATGTCATTGTATGTGAAGTGGGTGAATTTTAAAAAGATTCATTCCTATTCACTCAGAATGTACAATCTACGAAAACAAGTTCACATGTACAGGCCAATGAAGATGGTATAGATCCCTCCTACGTCGGGATGACAAGCCGAAGAATTCACTTGATCTTCGTCAAAGAATTTAAGTTTGTCATGCCGAGGAACGAGGCATCTATTTCGCAATAATGAGCAGGATTACCTTCAGCGGAAGAGTGCCACCTACCGGAGAGGCAGACAGGAGAAGCCTCATAGTAGTAATATCGCTAAGTACTAAAATGAAAATCATCAACCTATGTTAATGGAACAAACAATGCGATGGTTCGGCCCCAATGATCCCGTGAGCCTGTGGGATATACGACAAGCAGGATGTACAGGAGTTGTTACTGCATTGCATCATTTACCTGCGGGTGAAGTGTGGCCTGTGGAAGAAATTAATAAAAGAAAAAAGCAGGTAGAAGAAGCAGGCATGACATGGACAGTGATTGAAAGCCTGCCCGTACATGAAGACATAAAAAAGCAGTCTGGTAATTACAAATTATTTATTGAAAACTATAAAGAAAGTCTTTACAATGCAGCGCAATGCGGATTGAAGGTAGTTACATATAATTTCATGCCAATACTTGATTGGATGCGTACCGATATTGCTTATGAAATGCCTGATAAAAGCCTGGCGTTACGATTTGAAAAATCTGCTTTCACTGCATT
>DATBFI010000523.1:0-20072 GCA_036558585.1 Chitinophagaceae bacterium | reverse complement strand
TAGTCATGATGAATATGCAAAGGATAAACTTAACACACCTGAACTAACGAACTTTATTCATCTTGAAGCATTACGCGGGGCAGAAGATCTTAATACTTTAAGAGTTGAAGAATACAGAAGATTTGCAACGCCTTTAGCCGTATTAATATTGACAATGATTGGTGGTGTAATTGCAAGCCGTAAGGTAAGGGGTGGCAGTGGTTCACACATTGCTCTTGGCATAGCACTAGCGGCTGCGTTTATTCTTATGGACAGGTTCTCTACTATCTTTAGTACAAAAGGGAACTTGCCTCCTTATATTGCTGCATGGATACCCGATATTTTTTTCACATTTGTAGCTCTATATATTTATAGAAAAGCGCCAAAATAATATTTACGCTTAATCGTAATCTTTTCTAAGGATAAGAATAAAACCATAATAAAGAGCAGTATGCAATCATCAATTCCTCAGCAAATAAGAACTAAGGAATAACATTCACTCAAAACTTTGTTCTATTTAGTGCAACTTGTTTTAACTTTACCACGCTTGCTCAACCTGTTGAAAAATGATTCTGTTGAAGTATGTCGTCTCTCCTGGTGCTGATAAGTAATGAATGATAGAAGAAAGCAGTGATGTGAACGACGTTCCTGAATGATGCAGTCAGAAAGAAACAGAAGTTCAATAGTAGTGCAGAACCCGGCTCGCGAATTTTCTCAATATTTAATGCGAAAAAAAGAAATAATTACAATCGAAATATATGGCAATCAGTAATCTAAAGGAACGTTTTAAGAAAAAAGCAGATGCTGCTGCTCTCGAAATAAAAGAATTATTGAAGCAACATGGTGACAAAAAAATAGGAGAAGTTGCGTTGGCTCAAATCTACCAGGGTATGCGTGGCATCACGGGGTTGGTAACTGAAACGAGCTTGCTTGATGCACAGGAGGGAATTCGATTTCGTGGCTATTCAATTCCGGAATTAAGAGAAAAGCTGCCAAGAGCAAAGGGCGGCCATGAGCCGTTGCCGGAAGGTTTATTTTATCTTATGCTTTTTGGTGAACTGCCATCTCCGGAAGATGCCAATGAGATCACAAGTATTTTGCAGCGCAGAAGTCATGTGCCCAACCATGTATTTGACACAATTGATGCATTGCCATTAAATACACACCCTATGACGATGTTTGTAATTGGTGTAATGGCGCTGCAAACAGAAAGCAATTTTGCCAAAGAATATGCTAAAGGTTTGGCTAAAAAAGATTACTGGGGTCCTATGACCGATGATGCAATGGATCTGATTGCGCGCCTGCCACGCATTGCCGCGTATATCTATCGCAGAAAATATAAAAATAACGAGCACATCCATCCGAATGGCTTATTGGATTGGGCCGGTAATCTCGCTCATATGATGGGTTTTGAGAATGACAGCTTTAAAGAGTTAATGCGTTTATACATGACCATTCACGCAGATCATGAAGGGGGAAATGTATCTGCTCATACCACACATTTGGTGGGCAGCGCATTAAGTGATCCTTATTTGAGTTATGCTGCCGGAATGAATGGATTGGCCGGCCCTTTGCATGGACTTGCTAACCAGGAAGTAATTAAATGGATTTTTGAAATGGAGGATGAATTAGGAACCGACTCACCTACAAAGGAGCAGATCGCAAACTATGTACAAAAAACTTTAAGCGCGGGTAAAGTAGTTCCGGGCTATGGTCATGCCGTGTTGCGTAAAACAGATCCCCGATTCACAGCACAAATGGATTTCGCGAAGAAACATATTCCCGATGATACGCTGGTAAATACCGTGTGGAAGATTTATGAAACCGTACCGCCAATTCTTCAATCATTGGGTAAAATAAAAAATCCATGGCCCAATGTAGATGCTCATAGTGGTGCATTGCTGGTTCATTACGGACTCGTTGAATATGAATTTTACACTGTGATGTTTTCAGTGAGTCGTGCCCTTGGCGTAATGGCCAGTTTAATATGGGACAGGGCTTTAGGCCTCCCGATTGAAAGGCCAAAAAGCGTTACTACCAATGCTGTAAAAATGTGGCTTGATGGGAAGGAAGATATTTGGGAGTAATAAAATTTTTGAAGTTCTAAGTTGGAATAAAATACATGAGTGCTCCATTTTTGGAGCATTTTTTTTGAATTTTCAGGAAAGATTAATCACCAGTTTTACCTTGTCATTTAAATAAGGCCCGCCCGGATAATGCGCGGTATAGTCAAGATTTACCCAGTACTGGCCATTATTCTCGTGGTAATAAATGCGGTTGATAATGCTATCGCCAAAGAACTGGATAATTGCCTGTTGCATTATATCAAAATCCTTTTTGTTCCCCGCATAAATTTCGGGGTACATGTGCCCCTCAATTATTACAAGCCTGCACAAAGCGCCGATGCTCATAAGGCAGCTTGCCATTAAAATACTGTGATCATCACAATCACCACCCAGGCCATTTAAAATGGTTTCCCTGGGTGTTGCATAATATTCATCTCGATTTACATCCGGCACATATTTGAAATGTGTATTGATATACTTGAAAAGAGAAAAGTATCTTGCCAATTCATGATACTTCATACTGTATTCGTCAAAGTGCTGCAGTGAATGTTGCACAGAGAAATTCCTTACTATTGAATCCTTATATTGTACTTTCTGCCTTACGATCCTGGCTGTTTTTTCACCTACATCTTCAAAAAGGTGAGGATTAAAACTTAATTCATCTGTTTGTTTTTGTTCTCTTACTACCCAGTTTTGATTAACAAGAGTTTTGTAATCGTTCACCACATTTTTGAAAGTGTAATCACTATTGTATTGATTATATAACAGGAGACCGCATACAAATACAAGGGCAGGCAAGATCAGTGGCTTAACGAGCCACAACATTAACCTTACTATTATGATTGAAATAATAATGGCAATAATTAAATCGATGTTCCAGTTGCCTACTAAAATTGGCGGAATAAATCTGCAAATGAAGGGTGCGAGGGGTAAAATAAAAAGGAATCCCGCTATATGCGTCATAATTTCCTGTGTGGTAGCATAATGTTTTTTTATAGCTTCTGGACTCATCGATTGTTAAAACTAATTAGCGTTTTTGACTTCCCCGTTTTGATAAAGTTAAAATGAAAAAAATCTCGAAAACCATGCTGGCAGCTACTTAACCGAATCTTAATGTATTTAAATTTTTTTAATTTTTCTTCCGGTGATAGATCTAAAAATAGAAAACGAATGATATGAATGTTGTATTATAATGAGATGTGAATTATATTTTAAATGAGCGGTCATTTATCCACAGGTAAGGCTTAATTGCAAAAAAATAAGAATGAAGCGATAACTTGCAAAAAAACATTTACAGATAAAAGATCAGTTTTCGTGCAGCGAACATTTTAAAAATTTGTAATTAAGTATTTTAAGTCTCCAACTCAAAACCAACAGAGAGGTGCATTTAAGTTTAATGTGACCGATGTTACAGGATAAAAATCGTGAATAAAATTATGGCTGAAATAAAAGAAAAGAATTTATTTGATTATACGGAAGATAGTATCCGTAGTCTTGACTGGCGTGAACATATACGCTTGCGTCCGGGCATGTATATTGGCAAATTAGGAGATGGTTCTTCACCCGATGATGGCATCTATGTTTTGATAAAGGAAGTAGTTGATAATTGTATTGACGAACATATGATGGGTTATGGCAAGCATATAGAAATTACAATTGAAGAGAAAACAGTTACTGTAAGAGATTATGGACGGGGAATTCCGCTTGGCAAAGTTGTAGATGTTGTAAGTAAAATAAATACCGGCGCAAAATATGATAGCAAAGCATTTCAGAAAAGCGTTGGCTTGAATGGAGTGGGTACAAAGGCTGTTAATGCATTGAGTAATTTTTTTAGGGTGGAAAGTTTCAGGGAAGGGAAAGTAAAAGCGGCAGAATTTGAAAAAGGTATTTTAATTAAAGAATATAAAGAGGCAAAAAGTGATGGACAAAACGGAACATTGGTTACGTTTATACCGGATGGTTCTGTCTTTCACAATTTCCATTTCAGAACGGAGTACCTCGATAATCTCTTATGGAATTATTGTTACCTGAATGCAGGGCTTGTAATTACACTCAACGGGAAAAGATATATAAGTAAAAATGGTTTGCTCGATTTGTTAAAGCGTAAAACAAACGAGGACGAATTATATTACCCGGTCATTCATTTAAAGGGTGAAGATATTGAAGTGGCTATTACACACAATAATGATTATGGTGAGGAAATTTTTTCATTTGTGAATGGTCAGTACACAACCCAGGGGGGCACCCATCAGCAGGCATTCAGGGAAGCATTTGCAAAAACAGTCAGAGAATTTTACAAAAAAGATTATGATGCAGCCGATATCCGGCAAAGTATTGTAGCAGCAATTTCAGTGCGTGTGCAGGAGCCGGTATTTGAGAGCCAGACGAAAACAAAACTTGGCTCCCAATATGTTTATGAGGGTGGGCCCAGCATGAAAAATTTTGTAGGTGATTTTTTTGCAAAGGAGCTTGATAATTTTCTGCACCGCAATTCTTCTGTAGCCGATGCACTTAAAAAAAGAATTGAGCAGAGTGAAAAGGAAAGAAAGGAACTGGCGGGGATAAAAAAACTTGCGAATGAAAGAGCGAAAAAAGCAAATCTTCACAATAAAAAATTAAGAGATTGCAGGTTACACTATGATGACGAGTTGCCTTCAAAAGGAAAAGAAGAGTTCATTGCACTACAAAATAAAACAACCATTTTTATTACTGAAGGAGATAGCGCCAGCGGCAGCATCACCAAAAGCCGGAATGTTGAAACACAAGCTGTATTTAGCCTGCGCGGTAAACCCCTCAACTGTTTTGGCCTGACAAAAAAAGTAGTGTATGAAAACGAAGAGTTCAATCTTTTGCAACATGCGCTAAATATTGAAGATGGACTTGAAGGTTTGCGTTACAAGAACATTGTAATTGCAACCGATGCCGATGTGGATGGCATGCATATACGTTTGTTACTAATGACTTTCTTTTTGCAATTCTTCCCGGACCTGGTAAAACAGCAACATGTGTTTATTCTTGAAACGCCATTGTTCCGCGTGCGCAACAAACAGGAAACAATTTATTGTTATGATGAGGCTCAGAAACAAGCCGCAGTAAAAAAGCTTGGTAACAAGCCGGAGATCACCCGCTTTAAAGGTCTTGGTGAAATTTCACCAGATGAATTTGGAAAATTTATCGGAGATGATATTCGCTTGCAGCCGGTGATATTAGAGCAGGGTGAGCATATTCAGCACTTGCTCGAATACTATATGGGTAAAAATACACAAGACAGGCAGGAATTTATTATTGAAAATTTGAGAGTAGAATTAGATCTTGTGAAGGAAGAATAATTTTTGCGGTCAAATTTTTACATTGAAGAATTTAGGTCTGTAAATATTCAGGGTTAAAACAAACTGACAAATCCGATATGAATTTTTGACTGGCGAAGATCCCATTTTAGATCATCGCGTTTTCCAACGGCATAAGAAATATTAAAAATCCCGGATTTTGTTTCGAATGCAAGGCCTGTCCCCACTCCTATATAAGTGTGATCGTATTTGGTATAATTGGTTTCGTAATTGGCGTAACCAATATCCGAGAAAACAAAAAACCAGGAATTCTGTGCAAGAAGATAACGGTATTCCAGTGTGCCTACGGCAAAAAGATTGGTGTAAATACTTTCTTCATCAAATCCGCGCAAAAGTTTATAGCCACCAATCTGGAAGAGCTCATTCTGAAAATAGTTTTGAGATTGCAGCCAGCCCGCATTCAGGGCAGTTTTAAAGGTGGCTTGTTTGCCAATCGGAAAATAGTGTGCGGCAGATAGAGTACTTCGAAATGTATAACCCTTTTGCTGTACTGTATCGTATAAGTTTTTATAGTTAAAGGAAGTGTCTTTTATTTGGAGTATGGTATTGTTTTCATGAATATACTTACGCCCAAAACCACTTGTGATCTTTAATTCGTTTCCTCTTCTTGGATTGAACCTGTAATTGGTATTGTTAAAGTTGTATTGAAATGATAAAGACGTTTCAGTAAGATCTATTATATCGGGTAATTTTTTTGTTGATATTATATAGGAAGTATCTACGGTTAGAACATTTGATTTGTAGAACTGTGCAAATACAATAACCGACTGTTTTGTAGAAATATTATATTGAGCGCCTACCTGGAAATGAATGTTTAGAAAAAAGGAGTCTCTTTTATACAAGTCAAAATTTAAATTAATGCCCACAGGTGAATGAAAAAGATAAGGCCGCTCAAAAAGCAAATTCAGGCGGGGCGATTTTGGTTGCAACTGCTGCCAGTTTAAACCCATTGTTTCTCCATTGCCAAAAGGATTGCGGAGATTCAAATTGGCCTCACCCGTTACTAAAAGTTTTCCTCCCGTTTGTTGATTAGATGGTAAAAATCCAATTACTGCACTTATTTGATTGCTTTCTTTATTCTGAAGATACAGGTTCAATTCAGCGCCTGTATTCAGCATAGAAATAGTATGAGGTTGCACTTGTTGTAGAAATGAAAGTTCTACCAAACGGTTGTCAACTTTATCGAGTTTATTTTGCTGGTAAACAGAATGCTCCTTTATATCAAGATACCGCGTGATAAAATTTTTCGAAAGTTTGATATTGCCGTTAAGCTTAATCGTGTCTATGTAATATAATGTTCCCTCATCTATATTTAATTTTGCACTTATCAAAGCATCGTTTAATACAACACTATCCAAATTGACTTTTGCAAAGGGATGACCATTATTTGAATAATAATTAAGCAATTCATTATATATTTTGTTCACTTTTTCCTGGTTAAAGGGTTTGTTGTTGAAAGAAAAATGGTTGTAGCCCAACTGATTTAATAATACCCAATCTTTTTCAGAAATGTGTAAGCCTCCCCACATATACTTTTTCCCGGTAAATAAAAGCAACTGAACGGAAGAAGAGTCTTCCCAAACAGAATCAACAGAGGCGCTTATATATCCTTTTGTCATCAGTAATTGCGGCATTTGCTTTACATAAGCAAGACATTTATCTTTTGTTTGAAAAGTTGAAGGAAATTGCAAATCTGCGCCAAGGATCTGTTGGGGTTCAACAGGTCTTACAATAAGCCTGCATCCTTTTTGTGCCCTGGTTTGAATACACAAAAGGCAAAGTATTAACAGCATGCTGCTCCTGTATTCATTTATTTTTGCCATTTCGATTCAACAAGTTTACAAAAGTTCAACGCAATATGGCAGGTATTTATGTTCATATTCCTTTTTGCAGACGAGCCTGTCACTACTGTAATTTTCATTTTTCTACTTCTGCAAAACAAATGGATGCAATGATACAAGCTATTTGCAGGGAAGCAGAACTCAGGCATGAATATATAAACGAATCAACCGGTACAGTTTATTTTGGAGGAGGAACACCGTCTTTACTTCCGATTTCCGACTTACGATTTACAATTGGCCGGTTAAAAAATCTATTTGAGATCGATAATGACGCTGAAATAACACTTGAAGCCAACCCTGATGATATTACGGTAGAAAAACTAGATGCATGGAAAGCGATAGAAATTAACCGTTTAAGTATTGGTGTGCAATCATTTTTCCATGAAGATCTTGAATGGATGAACCGAAGCCATTCGTCAGAACAAGCTTTGAGAAGTATACAGCTTGCGCAACAAGCAGGCTTTGATAATATTACCATCGATCTTATTTATGGCATACCCGCTTTAACAAACAACAAGTGGAAACAAAATGTTGAAACGGCATTGTCGTTGAATGTTCCTCATCTCTCCTGCTATGCTCTTACAATTGAACCAAACACAGCGCTGGAAAAAATGATTGCTATAGGAAAATTAAAAAATGTCGATCCGGACAAACAAAGTTGCCAGTTTGAACTGCTGATGCAGTGGATGGAAGACGCCGGTTATGAGCATTATGAAATATCCAATTTTGCCAGGCGTGGTTACAGGAGTAAGCACAACAGCAGTTACTGGCAGGGCAAACATTATATTGGATTGGGGCCTTCGGCTCATTCTTTTAATGGGTATAGCAGGCAATGGAATATTGCCAACAACGCTTTGTATATAAAAAGTTTTGAACAAGATATTATTCCATGTGAAACAGAGCTATTAACGAAAGAGCAGCAATTAAATGAGTACATAATGACCCGCTTAAGAACAATCGAAGGGCTTTCCTTAATAACTGTATCAACAAAATGGAATAACGACGCTCTGGAAAAAATCCTGCAGCAATCAAAAAAATTTGTCCAAAGGGAAATGATGTTTGAAAAGGATGATCACCTTATTCTAACAAAAAAAGGGAAATTATTTGCAGATGGTATAGCTGCTGACTTATTTTTCTAAGTGGAAACAGACGCGTCAAAAATTATTTATGATGCGAAAAGATCTTACGAAGGAGGTTTACAAATCCAACGCCTGCAAGAAGTGCAAGAGCAAATGAGCCATATATTACAATTGAAACAGGCATGTATAAAGTTACTAAATAATTTAAACTGGTATCTCTAAATATACCAGTGGTTTTCACAAGAATTACATTAACAGGCTTTCGATCTTCTTAAATCCATCAACGGCAGAAGCGTGTTCCCAAAGTATTTCATAAATACAATCGGCAATCGGAATACTTACCTGCAGTTCGTGATTGGTATTATGAATACAGCGGCTGGCATTATAACCTTCTGCAACCATATTTAGTTCAAGTTGCGCTGCTTTCACCGAATAACCTTTGCCGATCATATTGCCAAAGGTACGGTTGCGGCTGTAGAGTGAATAACAGGTAACAAGCAGATCACCGAGATAGGCAGAGGCTGCATAATTAAGCCCAATACCATCCTCATCATGTCGTACTACACGTACAAAACGAACCATCTCATTCGCACTATTTGCAATATAAACGCTTAGAAAATTATCACCATAATCAAGCCCATGAGCAATACCTGCACCGAGAGCATAAATATTTTTCAGAACGGCAGCATACTGCACTCCCATTATATCATGGTTTACAACAGTGTTAAGATAATCATTGTGAAAATGAGCAGCGATTTCCCGTGCTGTCGCTTCGTCAATTCCGGAAAAGGTCAGATACGATAATTTCTCTGCGGCGATTTCCTCAGCATGGCATGGGCCAAGCAGGGCAAAATAATCATCAAGTTGAACGCTGAATGTTTTTGATAAATATTCATTCAGCAATTCATTGTGATCAGGCAGCAGCCCTTTAATTGCAGAAACAATTTTTTTGTTTTTAAAAGTATCTGTATTCAATGTAGTTAAAATGCTGTGAATATAGGCGCTGGGGACAGCAATAATTAATACATCGGACTCGTCAACTACATAGTTGATGCTGCTGCTTAATTTTAGCAGGTTATTATCGAAATGTATGTTACTTACATAGTGTGGGTTATGTTTGCGCTGTTGCACATAGTGCATGGTATCCGTATTTCTTATCCACCAGTTAATTGCGTGACCATTATCAGTAAGAATTTTTGCCAAAGCCGTAGCCCAACTGCCACTTCCAATAATGCCAAATTGCATAGCGCGCATTTTAAACGAGTATAAAGCAAACTTACAAAATAGGTATGAGGATTAATTTGACGCTTAAATGGTTAGAGTAGGCAGGTAGAATTTTCATACCGGAATTAGAAATATTTTATTTGTGTACCTGACAATTTATTTTTAGAGTTATACGTACACTTAGTTTTTTTAAATTTTAATAAGTTTAATTAATTATGCATCACTGTTTTAACAAATTTTTTCTGGGCTTACTTTTAACTTCACCGCCTTAAACCTTGCTAATGAATAAAGTTTTACTCATTATAAATGTTCTGCTTCTTGCTGCCGTAGGTTATTTATATTACCTGCATTATAATTATACAAGTGCAGATGAAAAAAAACATGCAAGCGAAAAAGCTGCCGTACTAAATTCATTTAAAATTGCCTATTTCGAATTAGACTCTGTACAAAACAATTATGAATATTATAAAGTGGTGCGGGATGATCTTACAAAAAAAGACCAGGCAAATACACAAAAGCTGAATAAAATAAAACAGGAGTATCTGAATAAATACCAAGAATACCAGAAAAAGGGTCCGCAGCTTTCTGAAAAAGAACAGAATGATTATCAGCAAATGCTTATGAAACTGCAAAATGATTACCAGGAAATGAATGAGAACGTAAGTAATGAAATGAATGCAGAGGCAACCGAAAAACTCCAAAGTGTAAAAAAGAAAATTGAAGATTATTTAAAGGGCTATTGTGCAATGAAAGGCTTAGCTTATGTCTTTGCTGCAAGTGACCGCGATAATTTTTTATACTATAAAGACACGATCAGAAATATTACTTTCGATATTATTAAAGGATTGAATGAAGATTACAAAAAAACCAGGATTAAATAAACTTCAAACATATTTTATATCTTCAAACCCCGTTCTGACAACGGGGTTTTTTAATTTTTTATTCATAAAAAGTTCTCAAGGGTTTTTAGTTGCAGCAGCGAGTTTAGTATTGTTGAAGGTATACGGCTTGGTTCACTCATAACGATCGTTAAAAGAATACCCTCCGCAACCTAACACAACCAGTGACAAGTGAAAATGTTATTCTAAAAATTCAAATTCCAAAGAAAAGCATAAACACATCCATCTATGGCAGATCATCCTTCAAATTTTAAACCCACACTTGGCTTGCTTGATGCAACAATGATTGTGGCAGGCAGCATGATTGGTTCAGGCATTTTTATTGTTAGCGCAGATATGTTGAAAGACGTTGGCTCTGCGGGATGGTTAATATTTGCATGGTTACTTACAGGATTTCTCACGCTCACAGCCGCTGTAAGTTATGGAGAGTTGAGCGGGATGTACCCTAAAGCAGGTGGCCAATACGTTTACCTGAAGGAAGCCTATAATCCCCTGATCGGTTTTTTGTATGGATGGAGTTTTTTTGCTGTGATACAAACAGGGACCATTGCTGCCGTAGGAGTGGCCTTTAGCAGGTATACCGCGTATCTTATTCCAGCTTTAAGCGAAAAAAATATTATAGCCGACCTCGGGTTTTTAAAAATAAGTGCCGCCCAAATTTGTTCAATCATTGTGATCATTTTTCTCACGTACATCAACACACGGGGCATAAAAAGTGGTAAGTGGATACAAAATATTTTTACAGGAACAAAACTGTTCTCCCTGTTCGGTTTGATCATAGCGGGTTTTTTTGTTTTTAACCCTGACGTGTGGCATTCAAACTGGGTCGATGGCTGGCACATGATGCAACATTCCTCACGTACTGATGCAGCCATAAATCCACCTGTATGGCAAACGCTTACAGGATTTGCAATTATTGGCGCTTTAACTTCTGCATTGGTTGGCTCCATCTTCAGCAGCGACGCCTGGAATAATGTAACTTTTATTGCGGGCGAAATAAAAAATCCGAAAAAAAATATTGGTCTAAGCCTGTTTCTCGGCACGTTGATCGTAACAATTATCTATGTGCTTTGTAACCTCAGGTATTTATCCGTTTTGTCAAATCATGAAATTGCATTTGCACCGGAAGGAAGACCGGCTATCGCGGCATCTGAAAAAATATTCGGCTCTTATGGTGCTTATATTATTGCAATTATGATCATGATCTCAACTTTCGGTTGCAACAATGGTTTAATTCTCTCGGGAGCAAGAGTGTATTATACAATGGCTAAAGACAGATTGTTCTTTAAAAAGACAGCAGAGCTTAATAAACAGGCTGTACCCGGATTTGCATTGTGGATCCAATGTGTGTGGACAAGCCTGCTTTGCCTGAGCGGAACTTACGGGCAATTGCTTACATACGTGGTATTTGTGGTACTGATCTTTTATGTTCTTACTTTAATAGGCATTATTGTTTTAAGAAAAAAACAACCGCATACAGAAAGACCCTATAGAGCAATAGGCTATCCTGCATTAATAATTTTATATTGTGTTATTGCTCTTATCATTTGTATCGGTCTTTTCGTGTATCAGCCAAAACAAACATGGCCCGGATTGGTAATTGTGTTGTTGGGCATTCCTTTATATTATATTGCAGTTGCTAACAAAAAACCAGGCTCGCTTAATCTTTCTGAAGAGGAGACATTAAAAGAAGATGTATGACAGATTTCGGAAAATTATTTAAAGATTTTTCTCATATAAAAGTTGCTGTAATAGGTGATGTAATGCTCGATACTTACTGGTGGGGGAGAGTAGAAAGGATTTCTCCTGAGGCACCCGTTCCCATCGTTTCATTGCATAAAAAAGAACAAAGAATCGGAGGCGCTGGCAATGTTGCCCTGAATACGGTTTCGCTGAGGTCAGAAACTACTTTGTTTTCTGTAACAGGTGACGATATGGACGCGGATATATTAATAGGCCTTCTGCAGAACGAACATATTGACACCAAGTATATCATTAAAAGTGCAGAGCGTATAACTACCAATAAAACACGTATCATTAGCCGAAATCAGCAAATGATGCGCCTTGACACGGAGATTACAGAATATATATCAGAGGAGGATGAGCAGTTACTGTTTAAAAATTTTACCTCTTTTGCCAGGCGTTATCAACCTTCGCTCGTAATATTTGAAGATTATAATAAGGGCGTACTGACAGAAAGTTTGATCACTAAGATTGTTTCCTTTTGCAGGGAAAACAATATTGTAACTACAGTAGATCCAAAGCGCAAAAACTTTTTTTCCTATAAAAATGTTGACATTTTTAAGCCAAACCTGAAAGAGGTAAGGGAAGGCCTTAATATGCTGTTTGATGAAATAAATGAGCATACACTTAAAAATATACACCAGGAATTACATAAACTGCTGCAGCATCGAATCTCACTTATCACACTGTCTGAAAAGGGTGTGTATATTCAAAAGGGCAATTATTCGAAGATCATCCCCTCGCATATGCGAAATGTTGCAGATGTTAGCGGTGCCGGCGATACAGTAATTGCGGTTGCCTCACTTGTATATACAGCAACAAAAGATATTACTCTTGCAGCAGAAATTGCCAATCTTGCAGGAGGTATTGTTTGCGAGGAAGTTGGGACAGCAGCAGTAAATAAAGAAAAACTGCTGGATGAATGTTCGGAATTTTTAAAATGATTTTTAAATCTGCATAAGAATGATATTTGAACTTTCAGGTACATCACATTAGAAGACAATATCCATCTTGATTAACCAGAAATATCTTGTGTTGATCTTGGTAATTCGTAAAAATCAGAAACACTTGGTGCAAAAATTTACATTAGCTATACACGGAGGTGCAGGTACTATCCTCAGGGAAGAGATGACTCCTGAATTAGAAGAAACATACCTTGACGGCCTGCGAGAGGCGTTACATGCAGGGTTTGGGGTGCTCGAAAAAGGCGGCACCAGCATAAATGCTGTGAGAGTGGCAATTATAATACTGGAAGATAACTTATTGTTCAATGCAGGCTGCGGTTCAGTATTTACAAAAAAAGGGTTACATGAAATGGATGCAGCCATTATGGATGGCCGCGATCTAAAGGCGGGGGCTGTAACAGGAGTGCGGAACGTGCGTAATCCAATCGAGCTTGCCATTGCAGTAATGCACAACAGTAATCATGTTTTTTTAAGTGGAGAGGGTGCCCGCGATTTTGCCATAAAACAGGGCATCAAGCTTGAGCCTGATGAATATTTCTTCTCACAGTTTCGTTATGATCAATGGAAGGCAGTTCGCGACTCAGATAATTATATGCTCGACCATACGCATCAACGACTGGAGAAACTAATGAAAGACAAAAAATTTGGAACCGTTGGTGCTGTTGCCACTGATATGAACGGCAATGTTGCGTCGGCCACTTCCACCGGCGGCATGACAAATAAAAACTATGGCCGTATTGGTGATACCCCCATTATTGGATGCGGCACTTATGCCAACAACAATACTTGCGCTATAAGCTGCACAGGTCATGGAGAAATGTTTATGCGCATGGTAGCTGCTTACGATGTAAGTTGCTTAATGGAATACAGAGGCCTGAGTTTACACGACGCGATGTACGAAGTTGTGTATAAAAAATTAGTAAAGATCGGGGGCGAAGGGGGCATGATTGGAGTGGACGCAAAAGGTAATTCGGCGATGATGTTTAACAGTGCAGGCATGTACCGCGCGGCAAAAAATAATCATGGTTACGAAGAAGTGGCGATCTATAATACCTAAAGAACAATCGATACATAAATACTACCAACACTACACCTTTCTCAACCAACTATCCATTCTATTTCCCCTGCATTGTAAGCTTGTTCTGTACCTGCTTCCACAAACAGTTGTCCATATTCATTAACTTCTTTAATAGTTGCCTCAAACACCACATTTGCTTTTCTCAATTTAACTGATTCATTTCGCTTATACAGGGCGGAATTATATTCTGCAAGGAGTGGTTCCGTTCCCTCATTTATCAATTGGTTATACCGTTTACCAAGATGAATGCAAAGTTCTTTGGCAAGCAGAACAGGATCGTATGTTTTACCTGTTATTTGCTTTAAGGATATAGCATTTAAAACTGACGTATCAAATGTGGTTTGATTAACATTAATTCCTATTCCTGCTATTGACCACTGCCAATCTTTGCCGCGAATAATATTTTCAATCAAAATACCTCCTGCCTTTCTGTCACACCAGTATAAATCATTCGGCCATTTAACAAATGTATTATTAACTGCATAGAAGGAAAATAGATCACGGACCGCCACTGCTATTGCCATGCTTAAAGTAAATTGTTTGGAAACTTGCAAGCCACTGGTATTAAGTACAACAGACAAAATTATATTTTCCCCGGCTTTCGTTTTCCACTGCTTTCCCCGCTGTCCTTTCCCGGCATATTGGTCATGCGCAAAATAGGCAAAACCATGCTGAGCGATCTCTTCCTGTAACTGGTGCATGGCATAGTTGTTGGTACTGTCAACCGAATATATTTCTATAAACGGTATTCCTATCGGATTATTTATCTCCGTGTTGGGCAAAAGAATTACTATTTTTGCGCAAATGTAGAAATAGAGTGGTTTAAGTACAGCTTTATAAACCGGTGATTAAAGAATCTGATAAAAAATAGTGCTGCTGAAGTGCCGGTTGTTTAAAGAACCCTGGAGCGTGCGAATAACAAGAATATATTGCACACCGTGGTATAAAATAAAATTTAATTCACAAAAAATTTTTTTGATTATTGGAAACACTATCTCTGTTGACAAACCGCAAAAAAACGGATATAACAAAACTTACTAAAAATTCTAAATTTTTCAAGTCTATAATAAAAGCTATCCAGGAAAAAAAAGGCGAAAATATCATATCACTCGATCTGCGAAAAATTCCGGAAGCGGTAGCAGATTTCTTTATTATATGCCAGGCCACTACTGCAACGCAGATAAAAGCGATCGCTGATTTTGTAGAGGAAAAGGTAAAGAAAGATTGCGGTGAAATACCTTACCGGGACGAAGGACGTCAATCCATGCATTGGGTATTAATTGATTATATTAATGTTGTGGTACACGTAATGCTGCCTGAAACAAGAAGATTTTATAAACTCGAAGAAATGTGGAGTGATGGAGCTTTAACAGAGCATAATGATTGATAATAATTACTTTGCACCCTGAACTTTTATTCAAAAAAAGTATTTATACATATTGAGAAGCAACGAAAGATATGGCACAGGATGATAATAAATTAAAACCCGATTTTTCTAACAGGGGCGGCGAGGACAGAAGTTCCAAAAAACCTCCCCGTTTTAGTATTTATTGGGTTTATGCGTTAATAGCTGTAATCCTGATAGGATACCAGTTTATGCACTTCAACTCTGACGATTCTGCGACCATCAGTTTCCAGGAATTCCAGCAAAATATGCTTGCCCCGGGTGATGTGGCCAAATTGGACCTGATAAAGAACAAAGAATTAGTCAGGGTTTATATTATAGAGGATAGTCTTAGAAAACCTTACTATCAAAAGCTGAGGCACCAGGTTTCCCCGGGTAGTGCAGCATTTGAATTCCAGGTAACAGATTGGGAGAGCTATCACAGTAACATGGCTGAATTTTACAAACAAAATCCTGGTCTTAAACCCGTTGATGAAAAAACAACTACTGAACAGGAATGGCTGGGTCCAATTACCCAAACGATACTTACCGTATTATTGTTTGTAGGCTTGTGGGTATTACTAATGAGAAAGGTGGGTGGCACAGGGGGAGGAGGAGGCCCGGGCGGCATTTTTAGCATAGGCAAATCAAAGGCTCAGTTGTTTGACAAAGGCACTAAAGTAAATATCACTTTTGCGGATGTTGCTGGCCTTGATGAGGCAAAAGTAGAAGTGATGGAAATAGTCGATTTTTTGAAGAACCCGAAAAAGTATACATCACTGGGTGGTAAAATTCCAAAGGGCGCTTTGCTGATCGGCCCTCCGGGGACAGGAAAAACTCTGCTTGCAAAAGCTATGGCAGGTGAAGCGCAGGTACCTTTTTTTAGCATGAGCGGAAGTGATTTTGTGGAATTATTTGTAGGCGTAGGTGCCAGCCGTGTTCGCGACCTGTTCAAAACAGCAAGGGAAAAAGCTCCCTGTATTATTTTTATTGACGAAATTGATGCTATTGGCCGTGCCCGTGGACGCAATGCCATTATGAGTAATGATGAAAGAGAAAATACATTGAACCAGTTGCTGGTTGAAATGGATGGCTTTGCGGGTGATGCAGGCATTATTATTCTCGCCGCTACCAACAGGCCCGATGTATTGGATACTGCCTTATTGAGACCGGGCAGGTTCGACAGGCAGATATCAATTGATAAACCTGATGTAAAAGGTCGTGAGGCAATTTTTAAAGTACATTTAAAACCAATCAAAATTTCCCAATCTCTTGATATTTACAAACTGGCGGAACAAACCCCCGGATTTGCGGGCGCCGATATCGCAAACGTTTGTAATGAAGCCGCGCTCATAGCTGCAAGAAAAGGAAAAGATGCGGTAGATATGAGCGATTTCCAGGATGCGATCGACAGGGTAATAGGGGGGTTAGAAAAGAAAAATAAAATCATCCTGCCTGAAGAAAAACAGATCATCGCTTATCATGAAGCAGGACATGCAATATGCGGATGGTTTCTTGAGCATGCTTACCCACTGTTAAAAGTGACCATTGTTCCAAGGGGAACTGCTGCACTGGGTTATGCACAGTACACTCCAAAAGAACAATACCTGTATAATACTGATCAATTAATGGATCAGATCTGCATGACACTTGGGGGGAGGGCGAGTGAGGAAATTTTCTTTGGAAAAATTTCTACCGGAGCGTCAAATGATCTTCAGCAAATAACAAGAATGGCATATTCCATGGTGACTGTCTATGGCATGAATAATAAGGTGGGAAATATAAGTTTTTACGATCCTTCACAGGAAAATATGTTCACAAAGCCTTATAGTGAGGAAACGGGTAAACTGATTGATGAAGAAGTTAGAAAACTTATCGACGAAGCATACGAAAGAACAAAGCAATTGCTAAGAGAAAGAAGGGTGGAAGTGGAAAAACTTGCCCAGGCGCTTTTGAAAAAAGAGGTGTTATTCCAAAGTGATGTGGAGGCCCTGATCGGTAAACGTCCATATGAAGAAAAGAAACTGCTCGATGTTGAAGAGAATGGTACGGAAGAACATCATAAAGAGAGTGGAGCAGTAAGCCAGGGTGTTCCGCCTTATGATAGTGGTGTACACGTGCCACCATTAAAAATAGAGGAGTAGTAAAAATATTTGTACCCGGCTATAGATCTTTAGGCATCTTCGTTGCGTCGCACTCTTGTACTAAAGTAGCATTATGAGCCATTTATTTCAAGCATTTTGCAATTAAGCCAAGTACCTAAAATAAAAACTTATTTTGATGATACTATAACACTATGAAAGTATCAGTTGCAAAAGAAAAAATTTTAAAAAAAATAAGGCAGGCACTGAGCACACCAGTGCCTGTTCCATTTCCACAAAGTGAAGGAACTGATAGCGTTTTCCCGCCCCCCGCACAAGATCTTGAGCTGGAATTTGCAGAAAATTTTACAGCCCTGCTGGGCAAATTCTCTTTCTGTATAAATGAATCAGAGTTAGTGGAGCAATTGAACACACTTATTGAAGTACGTAAATGGGCGAATATTTATTGCAGGGAAAATGACATAAGAGAAATTTTGCAAAAACACGGATGGTCAAAAAGTTTTTCTGATGACCTTCCCGGGTGCAATGCATCCATAACCAGTTGCGAATGCCTTATAGCAAGAACCGGGAGTATTATGATGAGCAGTGCTCAACAAAATCGCACCCCCAGTGTTTATGCACCGGTTCATATTTGTATTGCATACACGGATCAACTGGTATATGATATCAAAAATGCGTTAGCTAAAATGAAAGAAAAATACGAGGGTAGTTTGCCTTCTCTTGTAACATTTGCCACCGGCCCCAGCAGAACAGCAGATATTGAAAAAACCCTTGTAGTGGGTGTGCATGGTCCCAAAGAAGTTTTTTGTTTTTTAATAGACCGCTAAATACTCTCTTATGGAACAAAAACATCAGCAGTTATTTGTATACGGTTCATTGCGTAAAGGATTTCACCATCCTGCTTATGATTATATCAGCAAGTATTTTTCTTTAGTAAGCGGCGCAAGGATAAAAGGAGTTTTATATGATATGGGAAGTCATCCTGCTGCTACACCTGCAACCGGTGAAACATTTATCATTGGTGAATTATATACCATAAAAAATGAGGCCGAATTTTCGTGGGCGATAGAACAGCTTGACGATTATGAAGGGCTGCATGTTGAAGAAGGAGAAAAAGCCATGTTCAAAAGGGAGATCACCGATGTGTATATTAGCGACAAAGAAAAAACACAGGCATGGGTATACTGGTTTAATGGAGATACTGCGGGCAAGCCTGTTATTGCTTCAGGAGACGTGCTTGAATATTTTCAGGAGAAAACAAACAGTAAGGAATGAGGATGACGCCCGGCAAAAAAATTTACTTTCTTTCCGACTTTCATCTTGGCATTCCCGATTTTGAGAGCAGCCTGCGGCGTGAAAAAAAAGTGGTGTCCTTTCTTGAAAGCATTCGCAACGATGCAGAACAGATTTTTATTCTCGGTGACATGTTTGATTTTTGGTATGAATATAAAACCGTTGTACCCAAAGGCTATGTGCGATTGCTTGGCAAACTTGCACAAATTACAGACAGTGGTATCCCGGTTTATTTTTTTGTGGGTAATCATGACATGTGGATGAGTGGTTATTTTGAAAAGGAATTGAACATTCCTGTTTATCACACACCTCAGACATATGAGTGGAATGGTAAGAAATTTTTTTTGGCGCACGGTGATGGGCTTGGCCCAGGGGATCACAAATATAAAATGCTGAAAAAAATATTCAGGAGCAGGTTTTGCCGGTGGTTGTTTGGCCAGTTGCATCCAACATGGGGAATTGGCCTTGCAAATTATTTCAGTAAAAAGAGTCGAATAAAAACCATGCAGGCTGATAAAGAATTTCTGGGTGAAAATAAAGAATGGCTTATCATATTTGCAAGAGAAATATTAGCTAAAGAACATTTTGATTATTTTATTTTCGGGCATAGACATTTTCCCCTGGATTATCGATTGGATAAAACGAGCCGTTATATAAATCTTGGTGACTGGATCCGTGATTTTACCTATGCTTCTTTTGATGGTAATGATATACAATTAAAAAAATGGGAAGAACAGTAATAGTATGCTTATTTTTTTCCGTTGTATCAACTGGTGCCTATGCTGCGGCCGGTGATACAACGCTGCATTTGGTAAATCAAAAACAGATCTATGGGAACTATACAAATTTTTATACCGATAATTTTGGCAATATCTTTCTTGTTTCAAAAAATAACCAGGTAAAAAAATTAAACCAGGATTTTGATTCGGTTGGCGTATTCAATGATGTACGCAGATATGGAAATATTTATTCTCTCGACGTTTCTAATCCATTGAAAATTTTAGTATACTATCGCAATTTCACCACAGCACTTGTCTTAGATCGGTTTCTTAAACAGCTCAATACAATTGAT
>DATBFI010000522.1:0-2928 GCA_036558585.1 Chitinophagaceae bacterium | reverse complement strand
CCAAAAATTCAAATACTATCCTGCAACCCTATCACTTGATTTAAATATTGCACTATGAAGCGTTTATTACTGTGTTTAACCACCATTATGAGTATAACAGTATCTGCGCAAACGACCGCAGCATTTACAGGCAAATATCCCGACACAAAAAAAGTAGATCAATCAGATGATTTTTTTGGAACAAGAGTGGCAGACCCATACCGCTGGCTTGAAAATGACACAGCAGCCGATACCAAAGACTGGGTGCAAAGGGAAAATGAAGTAACGAATGCATACCTGGCGCGAATTACCTATCGTAGTGCTATCAAAGACCGTCTTACGGAATTATGGAACTATGAAAAATATTCTGCGCCTTTTAAAGAGGGGGAATACACTTATTTCTATAAAAATGATGGCTTGCAAAATCAATCGGTCGTATATCGTCAGCAGGGTGAACAACAGCCTGAAGTATTTTTAGATCCTAATAAATTTTCTGCAGATGGCACTACATCACTTGCAGGTCTTGACTTTACAAAAGATGGTTCGCTCTGTGCTTATGAAATTTCCGAAGGCGGTTCCGACTGGACAAAAGTGCTCATCATGAACGCACTTACAAAACAATTGCTTGATGATACATTGCGTGATGTAAAATTTAGCGGCATTGCATGGAGGCACAATGATGGATTTTATTACAGCAGTTATGATAAACCTAAAGAGGGAAGCCAGCTTAGCGGCAAAACACAAATTCACAAATTATATTTTCATAAACTTGGCACGGCACAAAGTGAGGACAAATTAATTTTTGGAGGTGAAGCAACACCACGCCGTTATATTGGCGCTTATGTAACGGAAGACCAGAACTATCTCGTGATCTCGGCAGCAAATGCAACCTATGGCAATGAATTATATATACAAGACCTTACAAAAGCAGAAGCGCCCATAGCGCCTGTTGTTACAGGTTTTGATACAGAGCAGCAAGTTGTATATGCAGAGAATGGAAAGTTATATATCGTTACCAACATGCAAGCCCCAAACAAAAAATTGGTTGTTACAAATGCAGCAACACCAACATCGGAACACTGGAAGGATTTTATTCCTGAAACTAAATTTCCTCTCGATGTTTCTACCTGCGGAAGAAAATTTTTCGCCCAATACCTTAAGGATGCTGTATCGCAGGTAATTCAATATGATCTCTCCGGCAAAAAAGAAAGAGAGATACTGTTGCCGGGATTGGGCAGCGCCGGGGGTTTCAGCGGCAAGCGTGAAGAAAAAGAAACGTATTTTACGTTTACTTCTTACGTGTATCCTCCCACAATTTTTAAATATGATATCAACAGCAGCCACTCTTCTGTTTATAAAAAGCCTGCTATAAAATATAACCCGGAAGATTATGAAAGCAGGCAGGTATTCTATAGTTCAAAAGATGGCACTAAAATACCAATGATCCTTACTTATAGAAAAGGCATGGAGCAAAATGGTAAAAACCCCCTGATGTTGTATGGCTATGGCGGATTCAGTATCAGCCTCACTCCTGCTTTCAGCATCAGCAATCTTGTATTCCTGGAAAATGGAGGAGTGTATGCAGTGCCCAATTTGCGCGGTGGCGGAGAATATGGGGATGAATGGCACAATGCCGGTATCAAAATGAAAAAGCAAAATGTGTTTGATGATTTTATAGCTGCTGCCGAGTATCTCATCAAAGAAAAATATACATCAAAAGACTATCTCGCAATTTCAGGCGGCAGTAATGGCGGTTTGCTTGTTGGTGCATGTATGACGCAACGCCCCGACCTGTACCGGGTTTGTTTTCCCGCAGTAGGTGTAATGGATATGTTGCGCTATCACAAATTTACCGCAGGTGCAGGGTGGGCCTATGACTATGGTACTGCTGATGACAGCAAAGAAATGTTTGAGTATCTCTACAAATATTCTCCTTTACACGCGATAAAAAAAGGCACTTGCTATCCGGCGACGATGGTTAGTACGGCCGATCATGATGATCGCGTGGTGCCCGCACACTCCTTTAAATTCGCGGCAACATTACAGGCCGCACAAAGTTGTGATAACCCTGTGCTCATTACAATAGAAACAAAAGCTGGTCATGGTGCGGGCAAACCTACTTCAAAAATTATACAGGAGCAGGCAGACAAATGGTCATTCCTGTTATACAATATGGGGCTGGATTATAAGGCTCCGGGGAAAGAGGTGAAACCAGCTTCTAATATGAAGAAAGCAGGATAATGGTATTGAAAAATAACGTTCAAAAGAAGCATCGTAAAATAGCGATGCTTTTTTGTGTACTAAGCAGAAGTACTACTGTTAAGCCTTGGTTGCGTCGCACACTTGTACAGTTGGTTCTTTACTACACAATTTTCAACCCCGAAAGAAAGTGCTTGTAATAAGTTAGATTGATTTGGCGACAACTAAAATGAACTTCCTATAACTCATTACTAAAAATTAAGTTTATATCATCCTATTGAATGTGACTTTTAATGGAGAGAATATTACAATAGGCCTGCAAGAAAACACAGGTGTTACCAATGGGTACAGAAAATAATTTCTATCAAAGGCATAACTGTGGCGACTTTTACTCCAGTGGGGTTTTTTGTTTACAAATTTGCTTCAATGCTTTTTTGTAGGATTGTAACGGATTAATGGCATGATTTTTCGCCATTTTTTTCTTTTTATAATTACTATGAAAAATTTTATTGATAGCGAAATTAAAGACTCTTCGATTCCAATAGTAGAGGAAAATGTGCACATCGACAAAAAAATAATAGAGAAAGGAAAGGTGATAATATCAAAAAGTATAAAAGAAGAATCAGAAATAATAAATCTTCCTGTGGCAAATGAAGAAGTTACGATCGAAAGAGTGTCAATTAACCAGATTCTTGACAAACCACCCGAGGCAATAAGATATGAAGGAAACACTGTAATTGTTCCTGTATT
>DATBFI010000521.1:0-5792 GCA_036558585.1 Chitinophagaceae bacterium | reverse complement strand
TGTCAATTCAAGATATATCCATGAACCTCCTTCTACTTCCGTGTAAGTTGAAGAATGAATCGCATCATTAAGTTCCCTGGTAAGATTGTCACCAGCTTTTTGCAGTTTAAGGATGGTATGAATTTTAAAAAAACTGTCTATTGAAATGTTGAAACGTGTCTTGTAATAACAAGGTTTGGTGAGGACATTCAGTTCTGTTAAAGACGGAACATAATTAGAATCCGGCAGGGCCGGTCTTTTTACAAGTTTCATCGTCTTCCTGTTTACAATATCACCAAGGCGAAAGGTATCTCTTGTGCGAATAAAGAACGCGTTGGCGGCAAACGATGTACCCATACAGCTGTCATGCCATTTCTTTCTTTCATTCGATTCTTTTGTCTCCGGAGGTATGAATGAGGTATCTGCATGAGCATTAAAATCCTTTTCACTTAGCGGTATAAATTGAATGGTGCCCTTTTGTTGATCGCCGGAGCAACTAAAGAGAATTATATCCAGAAATGATCCGATTAAAAGAATCAGCTTTTTCATGTGCAGTTATTGTTGAATAAGAATTGTTTAAATGCTTCTACCAAATTTATTGCAAAAATTTTCCTCTTTCCTGGTATTCAGATTCCCAACTTTGGCGGCTTAATGACCTATTCAATTCATTCATTACAAACTTCAATTCATTACGCGTACACATCCCGGACCATTAACCTTACCAGAAATTTGTTTTCGAAAAAAATAATCACATTAATTTTTTAAAATTTCTGCTGGTTTGAGCCGCAGAAGCAAAGCATAATTTATGAAAAAACTTTTCTTTTTTTTGAGCATGAGCGTTGCTCTCTCCGGTTTTGGTCAATCCGAACAGCAAAATGTGGTAAGCAATACGCCTCGTACAGAAGTGCCGGAAGAATTGCTAACTGATGATTCTACTTACTGGAGCATAACAACGCTTTCAACAGTTAGTTATGTAAACACAACGCCGGGTGCACATTACAATACTTATAAAAGTGGTGGGGGCATGACTGTGAAATTTAAGTTCAAAAAAGACGGTACTTACGAGTTTATGTTATATGTACAGGCAAATACTTATGCGTTGGAAAATGAATCATGGACATATACAGAGGGTACTGTTGAATTTACAAAAGATGCATTGGGTCAGCCTGTTTTTCGCACACATGCTAATAAAGGCACATACCGCTACACAAAGAATGGAACTATTACAAGTCGGCCTATCCCCGCTGCCGACCTTGAGAACCAGCTTTCCAACACTTATCTGTGGGAAAAAACAAAATTGAAAGATGATCCCAATAATGTGTATATGCTCGTGATAGACCTCGATGAACACCCGGGTATTGATTTAAATCATCCTCAGAACATTGATCCTTCCTGGATTTCAAAGTTTCATATTCCCGCTAAAGCATAACCGGTTTCATTGCATAAAAAAACCAGCAATCACTAAGATTACTGGTCTCTCTCTAAGAACTCAAAATTAAGAACAAAGATATCAGGTTACTTGCTGAGTAAGTGTGAACAAAGGTTTTATGGTGTACCATGCTATTGCGGGGAAAAAAACCATTGGCACTGCCAAACCCGGAAATAACTCAGGGAATTGAATGTCCAGTGGCAGCGTGATGGAAATTGGAATAATCACACAGGCAAAAGATATGATCGAGAACATGAAATTGAAAACAATTTCTCCTTTCCGTTTTAGCCATGTTAGCAACGGCCAATAAATAAAAACAGCGAGCAGGCATATTATTACATTCAATGCAATGATACTGGCCGGGTTGAGCACTTTGGAAAAATCGGCTTCCGTTGCAAAAAAATAAATATGGTTATAAATGATCGCAGCTATGGAAGCTAATACACTTGCAACAAGGCCATGAAAGAATATTTTTTTAAACATGCTTATGAATTATTGTGAAACGGGAACGGAGAGGTCAACTTTAAAATCGGCAGCGCCATGCTTAGGTTCTGCAGTATTTATGTTATAGTCGAGACGATTTATTTGAAAGCTTCCCGTGAATACGTTGTTATTGAAGGTAAATGGAATAGTAATTTCTTTTTGAACGCCATGCATATCAAGAATCCCCTTTGCTTCATAGCCTGCATCAGATTTTGTAATTGAAGCAGATGTAAACTTAATAGTTGGATATTTTTCTGCATCAAACCACATGGCACTTTTGGCGTGCGTATTTTTCATTCCGTTGCCCGTATTAATGGTGGCTACATCGATACTAACATCAAACCTGGATGAAGCCAGATCATCAGGGTCAAAATTTACAGTGCCTTTTAATCCTTTGAATTCACCGGATGGATCGCCCCCGTCAAATTTTATTGAGTAGTTGTCAGAAATTTTCCAATCCTGAGATTTAATAAGCGTAAAAGCAGAAGCCACGATGAGGACAATTGCTGCAAACGGAAACACTAATTTTTTCATACAAAAATTGTTTATTGGTAGTACTTTTTTTGAGGCGTAAAACTATTTATAGCGTTCGCTACTTTATTTTAAATGAGACGAGAATAAAAAACATTGCGACAAAAGATGAGAGTTTATGTTTTGAGTTTTAGTTTTTAAGTACTATGTTATCATTCAGGTCTTGTTACGCGTTAACTCTCTTTATTGCAAAACAAAATGTTAAGTAATTGATCGAAAATATTCATCAGAACAGGAATGGCTGCTCCAAAAACAAAAAGCTTTCTTTTTTCAGAAAGCCTTTTTATAATAGTAATAAAAGCCGCTTATCGTTGTTTTACAACATTTTTTCGAATAATGAGATTGCCGGTTTCGTCAGCAACTTTTACAACATACACACCCGCTGCAACCCGGCTAAACGGTATGGCGATAGTTTGTACCCCCTGGGCCAGTTGATTTTTACCTGAAAAGAGCAATTTCCCTGAAGCATCATATACTAAATAATTATACCTCGCAGCATTTAAAGATGTAACGCTTATAGTGAGCACATCTTTTACAGGATTGGGGTAAATATAAACGAGACGTTTTGCATCATTCTTTAATAGTATTATATTGGAATAATCGAAAGTGCCGTCATTGTTCACAATTCTCAGGCGATAGTAATTATTACCGGCGAAGGGTTGCCCATCCGTATAGGTATGTTTACCTATCCAATTTGAAGAGGATGTCACAGCACCAAGCTCACTAAAATGAATGCCATCATAACTTTTTTCAACACTGATGTTTTTTATATTTATTGCCTGTAAAACATCTATGTACAATTGATTTTTCCCGTTAATAAATTCACCCGTAAAATTTGACAGGTTCAGCGGCAAAGCGCTGCCATTCAGCGTTGCATTAAAGTTTGCTTTTGTATTTTTTAAACCATCAAAATATAGAAGATAAGTATGATTGGGCAAGAGGCTCGTGATACCCGTAAGCGTGCCATTTGTACTGAACGTGCGGCAGGCTATGGGCTGAGGATAAGTTTGACCGGTTGGGCAGGAACTTACATTGTATACAGCCAATCTCACACCCTGTCCCGCACAGGAAGCAACGGAAGCAGGCGTAGTAACATAACCGGAAATGGAAATAGTCAGGGTTCCATTGGTTGTAGCGCTTGTTTTAAATGCATAATATGCATTATTTGTAACCTGTGTTCCCGTATTACTGCAGTTGACAGCGGTGTACTGAGGATCTACGAATTTATTACTTGTGGCATGCACCAGGTCAAAATTGACAACGGTGCCAGGTGTAGTTGGAGCAATGGGAAAAGTTGAAGGGCAATCATCATTAAACAAGACAGTATAAGAAAGCGGTGTCATTTCACTTGCAAATAAACCGCAACTGCCATATGTATTATTTTGTTTTGTTGTTGTGTAAAACCCGGCTTTGTAGGAAGCATTGTCCAATGATCGCCTGTCAACATAGCTTATGATTGCATAATGCATTACTTTTTCCGGGTTTAAATCGGGAGCGGAGAGTCCCTCGTAGTCATCATTAATGTGGGCAAGGTTTAATGCATGTCCTAATTCGTGAAGAATGACCGTCTCCCTGTCATATGATCCTTCAGCGGGAAAACACGGACCTTCTTCGAAAGGCAGATTACCAACTGAAACGCCATTATTTCTTATAAGTATATCAAACCCTTTTTTTTGCGCCGCATATACCTGGAATGGTGATTCAACATAACAAACAGAACTAAAGCTATATGTAATTTCAAGAACACCCGATGCCATTGGTGGTACGCTGGTATTAAGATTATCAAAAACAACAAGATTATTTGTATCATCTCCAATTTTTTGCACTGATGTTGTTGGACCCTCGCTAAAGTTTATTCCCACAGATTCCTTCCATGTTGTAAAGGCATTCAAAAATGCCTGCTTTGCCGGGTCAGTGGAAAAATTTTTTCCACCGCCTGCCGTACTTATACTGTACTTGAAGGTATAGCCCCCGTTATTGTTGGTATTCATTAAACGTGGTTCTGCAACAACAGTTGTATCAACTGTTGGACTAAAATCAAAAGCGGCATCTAATACAGAATAAAAAACATCAAGTGTGGCAGTTGATTGTACAGTTGTGCCGTCGCTTGTAACTACTGCTATTTTACCGGTAGCTGCTCTTGACGGTACTTTCACAACAATCTTTGTATCGCTCCATGAAATCATATACGAAGATGTGTAAGCAACAGAGTAATCCGGAATAGTAAGGTCACTGTTGCCATCTTTAAAGAGAACTGCTGCAGACCCGGAAGGTGTACCGAAGCCGGAACCATTTATAGTTAAAGTATTATTTGCCGGGTCATTCAGGGCACCCCCATGAACCGTTGCGGGTGAAAAAGAAGAGATAGCGGCTAATATTGTCTGACCGCTTTGTGCGGCCTTCTGTGCCATAACTGATGCTACACTAAACGCACTGTTCACCATCCGAAAGCTCTGTCGTGTTTTTTGCTGAATGATAGTATAAAGATTGCTTTCAATTTTTTTATATGAAGCAAAAGGTGCATAAGCTTCATCATTTTCCAAATCGTAACGTAGAAATCCCTGGTCACTGCCATACACGTCATAAAGAATTTTTTGAGTGAAAGGAGATTTTAAATTAATGCGATTTGGTTCACAAAAAAATAGCCCGATCTTGCCCATATCAAGTTGCAATAGTTCACTTACTTCAACAGCATCAGGGCCGACTGAACCGCCCTGCGTCATCACTTCAATTGTTCCCCCGGTAATATTTCCTTTGAATATTTTATATACTTCTACAGTGTTTGCAGTAAAGATCATTGTATGCGCATCGTTCCAGAAACTTTTTTTTGCAATTACTTTTCCTTCTGCAATTAGTGTTGAGCTGGTTATAGTTTCATTAAGTTCTACTTTATATAATTGCGCCTGAACTGAAGTGACAGAAAGAATTAAAGTTGTAAAAAACGAAAGTGGTTGCAGGAGTATTTTCATAAAGTTTATTTTAACTAAAATTAGCTAAACGAAGCAAAATAAAAAAGCTTAGCGCCGGAGCTGATATGTATGCGTAGTTATTTAATAATCTTTTGTTTGGCAAGTATATTACCATCTGCATCCACTACCTTAACGATATATATCGCTGTAGCAAGGTTGCCAAAATTAAGCTTTACGGTTTGAGCGCTTAAATAAATATCTTCTGTTTGCGAAATAACCAATCTCCCTAAAATATCATAAACAAGGAATTGATATTTTCCTGCACCTGTTCCTTTCACAGTTACGGTAAGAATATCCTTAACAGGATTAGGAGCAAGTGATATACCCGGAGTTGGCGGAGGAGTAACACCTGTACCATTAAATGTAATATTAAACGAAGCCTTAGTGTTTCTTAAGCCGTC
>DATBFI010000520.1:0-3503 GCA_036558585.1 Chitinophagaceae bacterium | reverse complement strand
TGTTGTTCCAGTCGCAATACAGCAGGTGTTCATTTGAATGAGGCCCTAAATAGTTACCGTTTTTATATAATTGTTTTATATAAGGTTGAAATAACGGGTTGCGGTAAAATCTTCCTGTAAAAAAGAATGAACCTCTTATATTTTGCTTTTTTAGTGTTTCTGTAATGAAAGACAAGCCGTCTCCAAACTCATCTCCCGTGAACACCAATGCAATTTCCTTCTTTGTTGAATCAGCTCTAACTATGCCGCCGTAAGAATAAGTAACGACGGAACTATCGGGCACAAAATTTTTTAAACCTGTTTGCGCACACACGGTAAAACAAATGCAATAGCAGTGCAGGAGCAATAAAAGTTTTTTCTTCATCAATTAATTCGCTTTAAATAAAGATAGGTTTATAAAATTTTTAGCTTAGCATTTAATATAAATAGAATAATGGAATTTTTGCATCATGCACATAAAGAAGGTAAAAAATTTTTGAACCCTGTGCCTACTAAGATAGCAACGGGAGGAAGCATGCTCTCATTAATGTGGAAATATTACAGAAACAGGGAAGAAACAATACCTAAACAAAGATTAGGCCCATTCATCACGGATGTTACGGTCTACAAAAACCCTCCTGTATCCGGGCTGCGCATAACCTGGATAGGACATTCGAGCTTATTAATAGAAATAGACAACAAGCGTATTTTAACTGACCCTGTATGGAGTGAAAGAGCATCATTCCTGTCATGGGTAGGACCAAAACGTTTCTTTGCAGCACCTTTGCAATTGAATGAACTCCCACATCTGGATGCTGTGATTCTCTCGCACGATCACTATGATCATTTGGATAAGGCTGTAATTCAACAACTGGCAAGTACAACAGTTCCGTTTTATTGTTCTCTAAAAGTTGGTCAATACCTGGAGCAATGGGGTGTGCACAAAAACAGGATCACGGAAATGGATTGGCTCCAGGATACATTCATTGGTGATGATTGTATTTTAACAGCTACACCTGCGCGTCATTTTTCCGGGAGAAGTTTACGTAACAGGTTTCAGACCTTGTGGTCGTCGTTTGTTATTAAAACAAACAGGCATAATATTTTTTATGGCGCTGACTCGGGCTGGTTTCCAGGCTTTAAACATATTGGCAATATATATGGTCCGTTCGATCTCACGATGCTTGAGATCGGTGCCTATAATGAGAACTGGGCCGATATACATATGGGACCGGAGAATGCGGTTGAAGCACATCTTGCATTGAAAGGCAAATTAATGATGCCAATACATTGGGGAACTTTCAATCTTGCATTGCATGGGTGGAAGGAACCTGTTGAAAGACTACTGCCTTATGCAAAAGAAAAAAATGTTGAATTGTTTTTGCCGGAGCCGGGTGTGCCAACTGAAGTTACAGGGGTGAGTTATAATTCAAATTGGTGGAAGCAACAGAAGACATAAAATGTATAATATTCTTTTGGGACCATCTGCAAACTGCTATTCATCTTTGTTGTGTCACTCTCTTGTACGTTCTGGTCGCTTACTCAGCACTGCTCAATCAGTTTAGTAATAGTGATCTACCCTCGTAATTTCAAAATAAAAATGTTCCCATAAAAACTCCTCTTCGTAATTTTCCGGTTTATGAAAAATAAACTATGTCATTTTATTTTATTTATTTTCCATTGCTTTATTGCTCTCAAAATTTCTGCTCAGCCAGGAACCGACAAATGGTTGCAGCAATTGCTTTACAACCATGCATCTCCCTTGCTTGCTCATATCTTAAATACACCTGATAGTTTTCAATATCAAATTGTTTATACACAGATCAATCGTGACCGCGATAATAACCCTCATTTCAAAAATTTTTATTTGCATGTTGACAGCAATCAATATTTCAATCCCGCTTCTACTGTAAAATTGCCTGTCGCACTACTTGCTCTGGAAAAATTAAACGAATTGCAAGTTCAGGGCCTGGATATGAATACAACTATGCTTACAGATAGTGCATACAGCAAACAGGAAAAGGTTTACACTGACAGCACTGCACAAAATAATTTACCCTCCGTTGCTCAATATATAAAAAGAATTTTCCTTATCAGCGATAATGATGCATACAACCGTCTCTATGAATTTGTCGGTCAGCAAACCATTAATGAAAAACTATGGCAAAAGGGTTACACGGGCACTCGCATTACACGTCGCTTTGTACAAATGAATGAAGAAGAGAACAGGCATACCAATCCAATTAGATTTATGCAAAATGACTCATTGATCTATTCGCAGCCTCCGGTTTACAGCAATATTCAATTTGACTTCAGTAAAAAACATTTGGCAGGCAATGGCTATTATGACAATGATAGTAATCTTATCATGCAGCCAAAAGATTTTACCAGGCATAATCTTTTTTCACTGGAAGATATGCAGCGCATGCTGCAGGCAGTTTTGTTCCCGGAAAGTGTACCGCAGCAGCAACGTTTTAATTTAACTGATGAACAATATAAATTTTTGTACAAATACATGTCGCAGTACCCTTCCGAAACAGTTTACCCCAAATATGACACAACAGAATATTTTAACAGCTATACAAAGTTTTTTTTCTTTCGTGCTTTTAAAAGTGAGGTACCCTCTTACATAAGGGTGTTTAACAAAGCAGGCTGGACATATGGCTTTCTTTCAGATATCGCTTACATCGCTGATTTTAAAAATCATGTGGAATTTATGCTAACTGCAACTATCTATACCAATCATGACGGTATTTTAAACGACGATAAATATGATTACGAAGATGCAGGTTTTCCTTTTTTTAAAGAAGCCGGGAACATTATTTACGACTATGAATTGCATCGAAAAAGAAAGCATCAACCAGATTTGGGCAGGTTTATAATACAGTATGATAAATGAAATCAGTTTTCAGTTTCCCCTTGCCTGATGCCAGTTGCCAGTCACCAGGTTCCCTTTTAGTTTGCAAACTGCAAAACTGTAAACTGTAAATTATCTTTGCACTATGCATTATGTTTCTGCAGAAGGGCTGACAAAAAGTTTTGGTATTACACCATTATTCAACAATATTTCATTTAACATCAATGAAGGTGATAAGATTGCGCTTGTGGCACGCAATGGCGTTGGCAAAAGCACACTATTGCGGATACTGGCCGGGAAAGAAACAATTGATGAAGGAAAATTATGGATACATAAAGATGTAACGGTAGCATTATTCGAACAGGAGCCGGGATTTGAAGAAGACAAAACGGTGCTTGAAAATATTTTTCACTGGGAGTCGGATGCTCATCCTTTGGTGGATGCTATTCGCCAGTATGAAGCAGCAGCAGAAGATAATGATACAGAAGCAATACTTGCCGCAATTGCCGCAATGGACAAATTAAACGCGTGGGCGTTTGAGGCAAAAGTAAAAGAGGTGCTTGGCAAATTAAATATTCATCATTTAAATGACGTGGTAAGCAATTTAAGCGGCGGCCAGCGAAAGCGTGTGGCATTGGCTAAAACACTTATTGATATTGGGTTTGAG
>DATBFI010000519.1:0-7177 GCA_036558585.1 Chitinophagaceae bacterium | reverse complement strand
TTGATCATCCTTTTTTGAAAGCCAATACCAGTTAATGCTTACAACTTTTCCTGTTTCATCGTCTAATTGCAGCCGAACGAAATAGGTATTTGTTAATCCCTCAATCCCCTGAATGGCAAAGCATCTTTTGATAGCATCCTTACCCACTTCGGCAGTTGCTGCTTTGGAATATTTTAAAGTGCCGTCAGAATTATATACATCTGCCTTTACTTTAAGATTAGAAAAATTTTCAAGTAAGGAGTTATTTATAATTACTTCTTTCGATTTATAAGAATACTGGATATGCAAAGGCTCCAGTGATTTCTTTATTCCAAAATAGGTACCTGCCGGATACAGGTAATAATCAAAAGCATGCCAGATAAGACTCGGCCACGGGTTATTCAACATCCATTGAATTACTCCGGTGGCTGTATTGTATTTATATAACCCATATGCCTCCATCATGGCCCTGTGTGCTTCATAATTTTGCGCCTGTGCTTTAGTTACAAATTCCTTGACTGAGGAAGAATTACCATACCTTTTATTAAGTGCCTCGTTAAAAATATTTGTGTTGCCGAACTGCATCGTTCCGCAATGATATAACCATTCACTGTTTGTATACCAAAGTGAATCCTTGTCAATAAATTTTATCAGGCTTTCATATGGCGGAATGGAAGGACCCGGTGATATTTCTGTAGCAAAACTCCAGGCACCCCCTAATTCGCTGGTATCTGTTTCCCAATAGATTGGTGGTACCCACTCATAGGGACCATTCATTTTAACACCGCTGTAACCGGAAACTTTAGATTTGCTTTCATCAGCTGTTGCAATGACAGGATTTGGCCATTTAAGACTTGCTTCAATTTTTAGCCAGTCGCTTTCTACCGATGAATCTTTTGGTGGCATATCGCTTCCATTAAGCCAAATTAAAATACATGCCCTGTTTCTAAGCCAGTACATTACGCTTTTTGCCGATTCCATTGCAACTTCTCTTTCTGCCCCATTCCAATTCTCAGGATATTGCCATGCACCACAGCACATCCAGCCGGTCATTACAAGCATTCCGTATTTATCACACAGGTCATAAAAATTATCATCTTCTAATTTTCCTTCTGATCGGATAATATTCATGTTCATATCGCGGACATATTTGATCTCCTGTTCCTGGCGTTCGGGCGAACGGCGCTGAAATATATCAGGAGACCATGCAGCACCACGTAACAGAATTGGTTTGCCATTAATGGAAAATTCCCGCGAATTATTATTAATAAGTGATGATGTAATTTCCCGTATCCCAAAGTTTTCAGCAACAGCATTACTTAATTTATCGTTTGTTATCGCTTCTAGTGAGATATGATTCAACTCGGCTTTCCCATATTGCCATGGCCACCAAATGCGAGGGTTATTTATATTGAGTTGAGAATAAGCATCAGGCGTAAAAGTTACACTTTTGGTTTCTTGTGCCTTTAAATGTACTTTCTGTTCAAAACTTATATCATCATTTATTTTGCCTCTTATTGTGGCGTCTGTTTCTGCATTAGAATAATTGATCACTTCTGCATCCACCTGTAAATGCGCAACTGACAAAGAAGGGAGATCAAATTTTGTTGTAACCAAAGGATGCCTTATTGCTATTTTGTTACATGTATTTACTGAGACATCGTTAATAATACCGCCGTTGTAATCTGCAGGATAGTGGATCCAATCTGCGTAATCTACGGCAAGATCGCCATTTCTTTTTTGCGGATTAAAGGGACGTGTTACTTCAATAGCCAGTACATTAGCGCCATCATATTTTATTTGTTTGGTGACATCAAATTCAAAAATTATGAACGGTCCCTTAACCTTATTTGTGTCTGCTATTAAAAAGCCATTCAGCCAAATATTTGCTTTGTAATTTATGCCATGTAATTGCAGAGTCACATTTTTCGCTTTTTCACTTTCGGGTAAGGTAAATTCTTTTCTTAGCCACCAGGAATGATCGAATTGCGGGCCGGAAATTTTTTCAAGATTCTTGCCAAAGAAGGGATCAAAATTATAAACATCATTTGCTAGTAATCCTGCGATAATTGTAGTAGGTACACTTACATTATACCATCCCTTGGTAGAAAAATTCTGTTGAGATATCTCTTCACCTTTCGCTGTAGCAGTAAGTGATGTTTGCATTTTCCATCCATCTTTTAACACCCACTGAAAATTTTCCTTTGTATCATTTTGTGTATAAGCAACCGCAATGAATAAAAATAATGGTGCAATGGCTATGGCTTTTTTCATATTCGGCAATTAAATAATTATGGCATTAGTAACAGGTACTAAGATAATATATAATAAATGTTTTTTTGAGGTAATGAAACAGCCACCTGCTTCAAAATCTTTACTCCTTTTTTCTTTGATGCAGTTGCTGCAATATTTTATTCAGCGTAGCAGGATCATTTATATAAGGTTCAAGATCGAACAATTCAACTCTTCTGAATTCAGTAGGATGGCTTTCACTTTGCAAGGAAATATAACCTTCCCCGATCGGTTCACCGTCTTTAAATCCTTCCTTTTGTACCCATTTGTCCTTGCCATCGTATTGGGGGTGCTGATACACAATTACCGTATCTCCTTCAACAATGTGTTTTATAACAGAATCTTTCAAAACCAATGCTTCTGCAATTACCCACTGATCTCCATGATACGTTTTGGATGTAGAATTAACACAATGCGGCGTAAATAATTTATTATTCAATATTACATTGGTGCCGGGAGTGCAAAGATTTGCGGTAGAACGTTCATCTTTTCCATTACCGCCAAGCAACTGCATTTCAAGTGATATGGGAAAATCCTGGTCAACAGCCATACTCTCGGGTGACTGGCAATGTAACATCACTCCATTGTTCCGGTAAGCCCAGCCTGGCCCGCCCTTAACCTGTTCACCAACAAAACGGTATTCAACAAGAATTAAATAAGCAGAAAATTTTTGCTTGTAAAAAATGTGACCATACTGGTCATTAAAATCTTTGTATTGATCATAGCTTATTTTCATCACGCCATTTTCCACTCTGAAAGTATTGCCATAATTATCATTGAGCTGATGATCTTTTATTTTTATGGCCCAGTCCTTCAGATCTTTTCCATTAAATAATTTAATCCATCCACTTTGCGCTTTGAGTTTTTGAGTGTTAAAACATAATGACGCAAGCATAACCAAAATGAAAAAAATTTGTTTCATTTTAAAAAGATTGGAGTGTGAATAAATTAAGTTGAAAAACTTACAGATGGCATGCTTCATACCATAAAATAAATATTTACTAAAAATTGAAGAATTAAGTTCCGATAATCTTAACTTTCACCTTTAATTGCCGATGATAAATTGTGAAAATTACAATTAATTTTATTTAACCGAGGATTATTAAATTAAGGAAATTTCAATCCTCAATTTTTAAATACTTTGTATTTTCGCCGCCCTTAAACAATATTAGAATATGTCAAGAATCTTATTAATCGACAGGGATATTAATTTGCTTATTTCCTTAAAGCTACTGCTAACTTCTCATAAATTCGAAGTAGAAACTCTTGCGGAGTGTAATTCATCATTAGACGAGGTTATAACGTGGGAACCAGACCTTATAATATCTGAAATAAGACTCGATAATACTGATGGAAGAGATCTTTGTTTCTCTATAAAAAGTAATGAAACCACAAAACATATCCCGGTTATTCTGTATACCAGGCTTCCTGTTGAAGATAGTGAATTAGCGGATTACAAAGCAGATCATTTTATCAGTAAGCCATTTAAAACGGATGAACTTCTGAAAGCTATTAACCAATATTTGTCATAATACCTGAATTTATTATGAGGAGCCAATAGCGCAATTCAGGAAACGTTAGTGCTTTTTAACTGCTTACACTTTTAATATCGAATATTTGGAATGTAAAAGGGTGCAATAGTATTGTTGCCCTATTTACGCTTGGCGTTGTAAAGCCAATGAATTTAAATGTTCATTGACGACGCAATTATTTTGAAAAAATTTTCAAGCAGAAAATTTTATTGACAGGACTCATCGGCATTCATTGTTGAACATTTGCAATTGCTGCTTTTATCATTCTGTCTTTGCCCTGTAAATCTTTTTTTATTTCGATATTCTCATATCCATATTGTGAAAGTAGATCCTGCACTTCTTTTCCCGATGTTTCATTTATTTCAAAAAATAATTTGCCATGTGCCTTTAAATGCTGCAACCCAAATGCGGCAACGGTTCTGTAAAAAAGCAAGGGATCTTCATCAGGTACAAAGAGTGCAATATGCGGCTCATGCTGCAAAACGTTTTTTTGCATAGTTGATGCTTCACTTCTTTTCACATAAGGCGGATTGCTTACGATAATATCAAAAGCAGGCAACTTATTCCATTCATTTGTATTAAGAATATTTAAGAAATGAAACTTGATCTCTGTTTTTTGTGCAGCGGCATTTTGTTTGGCAATATTCAGGGCGCTTTCAGAAATATCAACGGCATGTATTTCCGCAATGGGTAACTTTTTTTTCAAAGTAACGGCAATGCAACCGCTGCCCGTACCAATGTCTAAAATTGCAGGTGATGCGGAATGAGCAGTGAATGAACCGGAAAGTGAAAACTGTAAGCCGGGAACATCTTTTATAATCCATTCTGCCAGTTCTTCTGTTTCCGGTCTTGGTATCAAAACATTTTCATCAACATACAATTTTAGTCCTCCAAACCACGCTTCCCGCAAAACGTATTGAACCGGTTTATGCTGCAATAGCTGAAAAGTATAATCATTCAGCAATTGTATTTGTTCCTCAGTTAAGGGAAGTTGCCTGTTAATTATGCGATCGATTTTTTTTAAGCCTGTTATATGCTCAATTACCATATCAGCAATATTTGCTGCTTCCCGTTCATCGTACATTTCATATAATTGAAAAAGCAACTGCTGATACGCTTTTGGAATGGTCATAGTGCAATAATATAGTTTTTAGTCATTTGGTCAATCGGTCACAAGTCATTAAGTAACTTAGCAGCGAACCGGAATCACTTAATGACTCAATGACCGAGGACTTAAAATACATGTATCGTTGCATACAACTTGCAAAATCAGGAGCAGGTTATGTTGCGCCTAATCCTATGGTGGGCGCTGTTTTAGTTCATGAAGGGAAGATTATTGGAGAAGGATATCATAGAGAATATGGACAAGCGCATGCAGAAGTAAATTGTATTAAGAGCATAAGTGATGAGGAAAAACATTTAATTCCCTTCTCCACTTTATATGTTTCGCTGGAGCCGTGCGCACATTATGGAAAAACGCCGCCATGCGCAACACTTATTATACAGCAACGTATTTCCAAAGTGGTTATCGGTTGCCGTGATCCCTTTAAAGAAGTTGCCGGTAAAGGCATTGAGCAGTTGCAAAATGCGGGAATTGACGTTAAGGTTGGAGTTTTGGAAAACGAATGCAAAGAGCTGAATAAACGCTTTCTTACGTTTCATACTCAACACAGGCCCTATATTATTTTAAAATGGGCTCAAACAGCCAACAAAAAAATTGCAGGATCAGCTAATGAGCGATTATTGATAACAAATGAATTCACTAATCGCGTAGTACATAAATGGCGCAGTGAAGAAATGGGAATTTTGGTTGGAACAAATACTGCGCAATTGGATAATCCGGAACTTACTAATCGTTTATGGAATGGCAGGAACCCTGTCAGGCTGATTATTGATATGCGTTTACGCTTATCTCCTTCATTGAAAATTTTTAACGGGCAACAGCAAACAATTATATTTAATGCCTTGCGACATGAACAGAAGGGGCAAGTACTCTATTACCAGGTTACTGAAGATGTAAATATTGTGCATCAGGTACTAAATGCCTGTTATCAAACCAATATCCAGAGTATTATTGTTGAGGGTGGCGCAAAGCTTTTGCAATCATTTATTGATGAAGGTTCGTGGGATGAAGCAAGAATTATTACCAATGAAATGTTGTATATAGAAAATGGTTTACCCGCACCGCAACTATCAAACTATGATTTCTCACATAATGAAAATATTTTTTCTGACAGAATAAATTATTATTATAATAAGTTTCGCTCCTTTGAAACGATTCGATGATGAAGGAAAAGAGGTTAATCAAAACAGTGTGCCGAATTTAAAGACAGTAGCAGCCGCCAGAGCGGCTATTCAGACAATCGAAAATTGATTGAACTTTTTATAAGCGGCAGGTTTGACAGTTTTTCATTCACTGATCACTATTTACTACTAACACAATAAAATTATTACAACATTTTATAGAAGTAAGACTTATTCGAAATGATCTTTGGTGAAAGCGTCCATAGTGTCATTACATTGTTAGTAAAGCCCTCTACCATAGACATATTAGCAAACGGGTTTTTTGCATGGATGAGATTTTCTATAATACTGCAAAAACTAAATATGGGAATTTCAACGGTGTGCATGAATAAATGAAATAAGAACCAGCCAATACCAAATTGTTTGCGTATACGCACATGATTGGAGACCATCAGTTGTAACCCTTTTTTGTCGTACAAATTAAAGTATCCTTTATCACTAGTGCTCATTGCGCTGTTAACTGTTTCTCCCTGCAGGTGAATCGTTGTAAGATCACCATACACACACAATTCTCCTGTTTTTTTTAGCCGGCTGCACCATTCAATTTCTTCTGAGTAAAGAAAAAAATCTTCGTCAAGCATTCCTGCTTTTTCAATAGCGGATTTTTTTACCATCAGAAAGGCACCATTTATCCAATCTACTTTCTCCTCTGATGCCGCTCTTGTAACATTTGTTTTCTTCACTTTTACAGAAAAGGCTATTTTTCTTAACAATGCGCCCAAAGATGGTAATGGTAATAAATGATTAAGACCTCCTTTCATAAAAAAATTACCTGTTATCTGCGGAGTTTTATCTGCATTCAACAACTGGACACCGCAGGCAACATAAGGAGATTGAATAAATCTTTGATAACATTTATTGATGGCATCATTTAATATGATCGTATCAGGATTAAGCAACAGTGCCACTTCTCCTTTAGATTGACGAATGCCTTCATTGTTAGCCCTTGCAAAGCCTGCATTATAATTCATTTCTATCCACCTGACAAACGGAAATTTTGAAATAACCTGTTCTTTGCTATTGTCATTTGATTGATTATCTACTATAATCCATTCGAAGTTTAAAGCTGA
>DATBFI010000518.1:0-4075 GCA_036558585.1 Chitinophagaceae bacterium | reverse complement strand
TTATTAAAATTTTCTGCTTACCCAGATGCTGAGTTTGGAAGCGTAGTTGGAAAGATTGATCTTATTTCAGCAATACCTTCTGCCAGTGGTTACCTTTCAAAAATCATTTTACCTAATGGATTAATAACAAATTACAATAAACAAGTTCAATATACTGATGGCTTACTTGCAAGCGCTGAAATTATTACTGAGAATATACGTCTGCTGCAAAGATTTTATTACAATTTGTACAAGCAGGTAAGGCGTTGATTGCTTAACTAAATAATGAAAAATCATTTTGCATTTCTTATACAAACTATAAAATCACTGCCTTATTTTTTTCGAATTGCATATTGTGGAGCTTTGCATAGAAGCCTCCGAGTGACAATAGTTCTTCATGTGTCCCGGTCTCTTTTATCTCGCCTTTATCCAGCACAATTATTTTGTCAGCTTTTCTTATCGTAGATAACCTGTGTGCGATAACAATAGATGTTCGTCCGGTTATTAATGTGTCAATTGCTTTTTGAATAAGCAATTCGCTTTCTGTATCGATTGACGAAGTTGCTTCATCAAGAATCAGAACAGAAGGATTATATAACAATGCCCTGATAAAAGAGATCAGCTGCCGCTGACCTAAACTTAATGTAGTGCCTCTCTCCATCACATTAAAACTGTAGCCACCGGGCAGTTGCATAATAAAATCATGCACGCCGATCATAGTCGCCGCTTCTATCACCTGCTCTCTGCTTATATCGGGATTACGTAAAGTGATGTTGTCCATTACAGAGCCCGAGAAGAGAAATACATCCTGTAAAACAACTCCAATACTGCTGCGCAATTTATCCAGGTTATAGTCCTCAATATTAACTCCATCGAGCGTAATTGTTCCTTTTTGAATTTGGTATAATCGGTTCAGTACACTGATAATTGAAGTTTTTCCGCTGCCCGTATGCCCCACCAGTGCAGCAGTCTCTCCCGCATTTACCGTAAAATTTATGTCCTTCAGCACATAATTAGAATCATTATAAGCAAACCACACATTTTTAAATTCGATTTTTCCCTGCAAAGTATGTTGCGGATTATATGCCTTTTCAGGAGATGGAGGTATAAGATCAGGATTATCCTGCACTTTGAAAATCCGGTCTGCTGAAACCATCCCCATCTGGATTGTATTGAACTTATCTGCAATCACACGGAGCGGACGAAATATCTGGTTCAGGTATAAAACAAATGCAACTAACTCGCCTGCGAGATTTTCATTGGCAACCGGATTACTTGCAGCTTTTCCGGCCAGCCACCAAACAAGCAAGCCTGTTGACACCGCCAGTGTAATTTCTACAATAGGGAAAAATACCGAGTAAGCAAAAATTGCCTTGATGTTTGCATTCCTGTATTTTTTATTTATGATTTTGAACTTATTAAATTCTCTTTCTTCGGCTACAAATGCCTGCACTACCTGCATCCCGGTGATATGCTCCTGCACAAATGCATTTAATGCAGCCACAGCATTACGCACTTTGATAAAACTTTTATTTACGCTCTCTTTAAAATAATAAGTGGCAATAATTAAAAATGGAAATGGAATTAATGCAATAAGGGTAAGACGCCAGTCCGTGACAAACATGGTAATAAGAACAATAACGATCGATAACAGGTCAGAGATAATCGGGATCAGACCATCGGTAAAAATATCGTTGATGTTTTCAATATCGTTGATCGTTCTTGTAGTAAGTGTACCGATTGGAGTAGTATCGAATTGTTTGAGGTTAAGGGAGAGTATTTTTTTAAACACACTAACCCGCATATCTTTTACAACGGTTTGCCCCAGCCATGCCGTTAAAAAAGAAAAGAAAAAACGAAGGGCCGTTTCTATAAAAATAAAGATCACCTGGAAGACTGTAACAGCAATGATGAATTTAGCGGCATCATTCAAATCAGTATTTTGAAACAGCCATTTTAATATCACCGGTGTTTGAATATGTTTACCTGTAGCTTTGTCAATAGTTAATTGAATGAAATGCGGACGTACCGGCGTGATAAGGGCGAGAACTATTGCAAGAACAACGCTTGAAATAAATTGAACCCTGTAAGGTCTTACAAACTGAAATATCCTGCGCAATAACGAAAAATCGAAAATTTTCTTTTTAACAACTACTCCATCCATATTATATCCAAAGGTAGTGAGGATAAAGTAAAAAGACTGGCCTTCCATCCCTTCAGTAAGGGTTCAATAAGTTTTAGAAAGACCGGAACGTGATCCCGCTTAGCTATGTTTATAGCCTGCGTCACACCAAAATTTTCCCAATTAATATTATCTTCATAAATATTCTGCCATTATTAAACACGAAACCTGCTATTATGAAAACTATCTGCAAACATTTATTCCTTATCATTTGTATGCAAAGTGCACTTATTACAGGCAATGCACAGGACACAGGTAAGATCCGCATTATCATGCTCGGTGCCCACCCCGATGATTGCGACCAGGATGGAGGCGGCACCGCCATTCTTTTTGCGAAGATGGGTTATGCTGTAAAATTTGTTTCCGTAACAAATGGTGATGCCGGTCATCAAACTATGAAAGGAATAGAATTAGCCAAACGAAGATTCGCTGAAGCGCAGGAAGCAGGTAAAAGATTTGGTGTTACTTATGATGTGCTGGATAATCATGATGGGGAGTTATTACCAACTTTGGAAGTAAGATTGCAAATCATAAGAAAGATACGTGAATGGAATGCCGATGTAGTAATTGCACCGCGACCGAACGATTATCACCCCGATCATCGCTATACAGGAGTGCTGGTGCAGGATGCTGCTTACATGGTCGCTGTTCCAAATGTTGCTTCTGAAACTCCTGCACTAAAAAAGAACCCGGTGTTTTTATACTTCCGGGATGGCTTTCAGCGTCCCAATCCCTTTCGTCCTGATGTTGCCGTTGACATAACAACTTCATTCGATCAAAAAATTCATGCACTCGATGCGCATGAGTCACAGATGTATGAATGGTTGCCATGGATTGGCCACTACTTAGACCAGGTTCCCGCAAATAAAAATGACCGCGAGAAATGGCTGGCGCAAACAAGAGATCCAAAAATTACTCCGGCAGTAAGAGAAGCACTTGAAAAATGGTATGGTAAAGAAAAAGGAGACCAGGTACAGCATGCGGAAGCTTTTGAAATTTGCGAATACGGGGAACAGCCAAATGATGAAGAGGTAAAAAAACTATTTCCTATGTTGGGGAAATAGAATTGTAAGAATAATTTTTTTGTAACCGCCTTTTGCAGTACTATGATTCTTTTGTTGTGTCACTCACTTGTGCGCTTTGTATTTTAATCATCTATTTCATTTTTCCATGAAAAATTATCATCTATTTAATTATGAATATGATTTTTAAATACGTCAATATTTTTATTCCCTCACTTTACCTGTTATTTTTTATCCCGCCTTTTTTTCTTCATGCGCAGTCAACTGATACAACAGTTAATTATATAAAGAGAACAAGTGATTTCCAGGTAACAGGTGATGGCAGCGCAGCTAACTGGAATGGTACTGAGTGGATAACGTTGCATCAACGCAATAACACAGGAACTGCTTACCAAACACAAGTAAAATTGTTGTATTCGGATTCGGGTATTTATTGTCTTTATCATTGTGAGGATAAAAAAATTATTGCCACACTCAAAGCAGATTTTCTTGACCTATGGCATGAGGATGTGGTCGAGGCATTCTTCTGGACGGATGAATCTACTCCAATGTATTTTGAATATGAACTCTCTCCGCTTAACTATGAATTGCCTATTTTAATTCCAAATTTTAAAGGAGACTTTTTAGGATGGCAACCATGGCATTATGAAGGCAATCGCCGAACTAAACATGCCACGCACATCAATAAAAATGGAGACAGCACTGTTGCATGGATCGCGGAATTTTTTATCCCTTACACATTGCTAAAGCCTTTGCAAAATGTGCCGCCAAAAAAAGGAACAAAATGGAGAGCAAATTTTTACAGGATAGATCATGATAGTGGTGAGGCGTATTGGTCATGGCAATTAACAAGAACAAATTTTCATGACTATGAAAGATTTGGAACGATTGT
>DATBFI010000517.1:0-14908 GCA_036558585.1 Chitinophagaceae bacterium | reverse complement strand
CCCAGTCATCTGCTGTTGACGTTATTATGTGTTGTTCTAAATTGAAACCGGCTGCTATTTTTTTACTGTATTCCAATTCATCTTTTTCAAAACCCGGGAACGCAGCAGTAAACCCGATATTCTTCCATTGGGTTGAATTGTTTTTTAATTCATTAATGGCAGTAACAACAGATGAACTATCAATACCGCCACTTAAACTTGTTCCTATGCTTACATCACTTCGCAATCTTCTTTGTACCGATGTAAAAAAAAGTTCTCTGAATTTTTCGAAAATGTCTGACACTTCCAAAGTGTCTGCCGTTTTTGGATAGTACCATTTGTGCATCTGTACTCTGCCTTCCTTTGGTGATACGGTCAGATAGTGCCCCGGAGGCAAGGATAGAATATTGCTGTAAAATGTTTCTGTTTTTTTTATTGGGTTTTGAACATAGCCTAATGTAATATAATTAAGCATCATTGTTCCATTGATGTTTTTATCCACCCCAATTGACCACAATGCTTTTATTTCACTTGCAAATACAAATTGCTCAAACTTGCCACGAAACAAGTAATCAGCATGATAGAATAAAGGCTTTTCGCCAAAACGATCCCGGGCAATCAACAGTTGCTCTTTTTTTGCATCCCATATTGCAAATGCAAACATACCATCAAAATTGTCAAAGCATTTAATACCCCAGCAATCATAAGCGGCAGGAATAATTTCTGTATCCGATTGAGTTGAAAAATTATATCCTTTCTTTTGCAGTTCTTCTTTTAATTCCAGGTAATTGTAAATTTCACCGTTGAAGATAATTGTGTAATGAAGGTAGTGTAAAGGTTGGGCAGCTTGTTCGCTCAGATCTATGATGCTTAACCTTCTGTGGGCAAATCCTATCTGTTGATTCGGATCGATCCAGAATTTTTCTCCTTCCGGGCCCCGATGCTGTAGCATAGTTGCCATGCATTGCAAACGTTGCTGCTGTATTAACGAAGCGCTGGGAGAAACTATTCCTGCTATGCCGCACATTTAGTTCTGAATAATTAAAGCCGAAAATAAATAATTTCAAAGGGACAGGGAATATGCTAAGATCGGAATTAAAATGTTGTACAATGAATAGTATGCACAAGATTTCGACATACAGGAAGCCCAATATTTTTTAAAAGCCGGCTTCATAGAATTACTTCATCAGATCTTTTACATGTTGAAATGACTTTAGATTTGAAGACTCATTTAATGCAGCTTCAATATCTTTTTTTTCTGATGCGGTTAAATGAAAACTAAGTGCGGCATTTGAATTGGCGCGTGATGGAACATACTGAAAAGAAACTTTATAAAACTGTGGCCCAAACCCTTCCGAAAAGAAATCCAATTCACTTGCTTGCTGGTAATCCTGTAACTTATACCAATTGTTTTGCAGCAGGAATATGGGTTTTGTAAGCGGGCTAAGAAAACCCTCCGGCTCATAAGGGCGTTCCCAATCATTAATTTGCCTGTCGCGTATTTGTATCAGAACAACTTTACTTGTGTTCTCCTGTATCCATTCTTTAAAATACTCTATAAAACGCAGCGAGGTTTGCTGGCCAAAATTATCTCTGAGCCCCGAATCCATTACATCGATCACGGGATCAGTAGGCAGCCACACATTGGGCAATACATAAGGAAAGGTGGCATTCATGCGTAAAGCAGAAAGTACTGAAAGATTTAAAGGAGCCTGTTTTTGAAAGAATGAAATAAAATCAACCGCATCAGGTTCAACAGAAGTAATGTGTACTGAATCAATTAATGGTTGCATCAAAAATCTTGCAGGATGTGTACTAACAACCATTTCTCTGCCGTCTCTTGTAATAACTGAATTGAAAAACATTAAGGGTATCATTGCCTGTTCCTCGACCTCTTTATAGTCCCCTATCTTTTTATTGAGCACACCTTTTGTATTGTCATTTAATTTTTGTTCAAATGCATATCCCCTGTCGCGAACATAGGTGTAACCATTTATCTCAAACGTCCTTGCCGGTCCTGTAAGATCACGGGAAATCAATGAGGAAAAAAGAGGATTTAAAAGATCGCGGGAAATATTTTTTGCATAGGCCCTGTTCTGAAGATTTATTTTATTGTCGTGAAGTTTTTGAAGATATAATTCCCTGAAGTATGCTGCACCAAGGGAGCCACCTGATGCCCCGTTCATAAGAAAGGTATGCGGCATTAACTGGCCGTTGGTAACGCTATCCAATTTTTGCAATACATTCAATGTAAAAGTTGCACTGCGTATTCCACCCCCGCTTGTATTGATGATCAATAGAACCGGCTTATCAGTTTGTTGCCTATTTTTCCAGTTTTGCAACATTTTTAGAAATACGTTTTTATCAGTCTCTATGCTTTTTGGAGAAACCATCTGCATCAGTGTACCACGATCATAAACAGGACGTTCATTTTTATTGTTGTAGTTTAACCCGTACGCCTTATTTCGGGGGTCTATAATATTATGCTGGTATAAAAAATTAATAATGAGACAGAATACCACAAGCACCGGGATACTCCAGTTACCAAGAAATAATGAAATAGCTGCGGCAACGCCAATAAGAACAGCGAAAAACACAGTGATGCTGGCGGCAGCGGGTATTTGAAAAATCTTATTATCAGAAAACAGTCCTATTAAAAGCAGAAATAAAAATGACAGCAGTATAGCAACTACGGCGGCGAAGTGATGCCTTTTAAAAATACTATCCAGAAATTCCTGGCTGTAATGTCTTACATCGCGGGGTTTGCGCAAACCAAGTTGCGCACTCAGAAACCAATCCACACGTACTTCGGCTTTTTGCGCCGGTAATTGCTGACGCCTGATGACCCTTTCATATTTTTTATTTGCTGAAATAATAACATTTCCCAACCTGCGATAAATATTTTTATCCGCGCTAAAGAAATAGGCAAATGCAATAAAAACACATAGTATAAATCCACCAATAAAACCACTGAGCATGGCGATTATATCCAGTGTATTGATCAATTCAAGGTTTGAGTCATATTCTATTGCATAAACAAAATAAAAAATCAGGAAGAGTAGGGGCAACACCGCGTTGTTAATACAAAACTTTAAAAATGGCTGCGCAGTTGTTGCAAGGAATTTTAAGTGTTTTGTATGAAGAATAAAGGTGGCGATGTTCCAGCTCATGATAAATACACCGACTGAAAAACCTACCATCGCCATGCTGAGTGCATTTACATTTGTAAGATATTCTGGCGCTAAATAAAGCGAATTTGCTCCGTAGGATTCCAGGAAATGACCACTTACCGTGGCAAAAAGGATATACCAGAAAACAAGCAACACCTGGTAACGCCGGAAATGCAATAACAATAACTGAACCGGCAGCGAATAAAAAAAACCGACCAGGTATTTCTTCATACCAAAATATTTAAGCAGTTACAGGATTGAATCTTTTTATTAATCGCTCAGGCATCTCACTTTAGTATTTACAAGACTTTTTTTCGATCTAAACGATCAATAATATCATTCATCATATCAACCTGTATTTGCTGAATTTCCATTAGTTTTTCCTGTTGATTAACGATAAGGTGATCTATTTTCTCATGTAACAATCTTATTTCCATTTCAGATTTTAAATTGATCATATAATCGTTCTTTGCGCGTTCCCGGTCTTTTTCCTCCTGGCGATTCTGGCTCATCATAATTACCGGCGCCTGTAAAGCTGCAATGCAAGAAAGAATAAGGTTTAATAAAATGAAAGGATAAGGATCAAAAGCTTTAGTCGATAATATCATTACGTTAATTATCATCCAGCAAATAAGAAATGAGCAGAAGATCGTAATAAACTTCCAGCTGCCTCCAAAATTTGCTACTGTGTCGGCCAGCTTTTGTCCCCGCGTAAGTTTTTCCTTTTTACCTGCGTGGAGTTTGTCCGTGATCAGTCGATTATTTTGCATCGTAGCAACAACCTGTTTTTCAAGGTCGGTTAAAGTACCCAATTCCTTCGCCAGTGTATTCTGAATATAAAGATTTCGGTAATGATTTAATTCTTCTGTTGAAAGTAAACTGGTCTCATTAAAATCGGGATGCTCTTTTATTATTTCATCCTTTATGCATTGCCTTACGGCTTTACCAGATATTTTTTGGGCGACAGGATAAAAATTTCCGGAAATGCTGCTCCTAAAGGTTTGCATACAAAAAATTAATGCGGAAAAGTTAGCACAAAAATGCGTGTCTTATTCTTTAAAGTGGTTTAAATGTTTATTATAAATATGTGGATCACTGAATAATAATCAGCAATTCCCAACAACCCTGATAGTTATTATGGATTTAAGATGTGAGGTAAAAAAGCGGGTACATAAAAAATAAACCGTTTCAAAGAGATTTATAAAAGAGAAGGTTTTAAAATATAAATAACAGAAATCACGGAAAGCAGCAGCAACATGCCTGTCAACTGGTGCAACATCGCAAGCCACTCAAACACACCAAATTTGCCCAACACGATCGATGTGCTGCTTACCACCGTAAAAATACCCAGCACTACCTGGACTAAAACGAGAATGGGAGGCCATTTCTTTGCTTCATTAAAAGAAACTGAAAATTTTTCTTTTCTTGCTTTAAACCACCACGCAAGTATAAGTATAACCAAGATGTAAGCAATTGTGCGATGAACGAATTGGATGGTGATAGCATTATGCAGCATGCTTTTTGTAAAGCCATTCACAAAAAGATTACCCGGAATAATACTGCCATTAATATCTGGCCACGTGGGCGCCGCATTTGCTGCTTTAAGACCGGCAATAAAAGCACCATAAATTAATTGAATTACAACCAGGGCGGTAATGGCAAATGCAAATCTTCGCAGAGAGGTATTTTGCACCCTGTCTTTAACTGGAACAACTAAAGAAAGCCCAAAAATTAAAGTATAAGCAATCAGCAGCATTGCCGCAATAAAATGAATTGCGAGACGGTAATGGCTTACATAAAGATTTTCATCGTTCAACCCGCTTTTTACCATTATCCACCCAATAACGCCCTGTATGCCTCCTAATACGAATAACATAAGGAGTGGGGTTATCATCCATTTCTTGAAATATCCGTTTATTAAAAAATATATAAACGGAACTATAAATACCAGACCCATTAACCTTGCCCACAATCGATGAAACCACTCCCAGAAAAAAATAAATTTAAAATCGCTTAGAGTAAAATTATTGTTCAAATATTTGTACTGGGCTATTTGCTGGTATCCTTTAAAAGCCTTATGCCATTGTTGTTCGTTCAAAGGAGGAACAGTACCCATTATAGGATCCCATTCCGTAATGGAAAGCCCTGAACCGGTAAGGCGCGTAATGCCACCAAGCAGTACTTGTATAATAAGCATTCCCACACCAATAAATAACCAGTTTGCAATAATGCGATTCGATCTTTCAACGTTAATCATAATTTTCCGTTGCTGTTGTTTCACGCAATGTTCACAAAATTTATAAGACGCAGGGTTCCTCTCATGGCGTTCTGTTCCCTTGCGTCCCTGCAATTGGGAGCGTTCTTCATGAATAATTTTAATTATGCTGGCAAATGTGCAAAGGTATTGGCAGAATTGTTGATAAATTTTTTTAGTAAAAGATCAGGAACAATTGTATAGAATTCGATATTCGCAGCAGCAATGTTGAAGCGCTTTTACAATAAACAGTTAACTGAAGCAGGATGTGATGAAGCAGGCCGCGGTTGTTATGCAGGACCTGTATTTGCGGCTGCTGTAGTTTTACCAAAAAGATTTCATCATCCATTACTAAACGATAGCAAACAGGTGGCGCCCGAAGTAAGAGAGGAATTAAGAATTGTTATTGAAGAAAAAGCCATCGCTTATGCAGTAGCAATGGTTGACCACGATGAGATTGATCACATTAATATTTTAAAGGCTTCTTTTAAGGCTATGCACCTGGCAGTTGATTCTTTGTCTGTACAGCCCGAATTATTGTTAATAGACGGCAACCGCTTTACTCCTTATAAGGATATACCGCATTATTGTATAATCGAGGGGGACGGCACTTACACCAGTATTGCCGCCGCAAGCATCCTTGCCAAAACATACCGTGATGCATACATGATCAATTTACATAAAGAATTTCCTTGCTATAATTGGAAAAATAATAAAGGTTATGGCACCCTGGAACACCGCATGGCGATTGAACAATATGGTTTGTGTAAATACCATAGAAAAAGTTTTGATATTGATCCAAACCAGTTAGAGCTGCAATTCGACTAAATATTTACCCGGTGAACTTATTCTGTGTATTCCCATTCGCCAGCGCCCATTCTTATTACTTCGTATTCGGTTTTTGTGCAGTCAATAACTGTTGATGGCACCATGCCACCAATGCCGCCATCAACTACAATGTCAACGATGTTTTTAAAATTTTCATAGATTAACGCAGGATCAGTATATTCTTCCACCATTTCGCCCGGGAGGGTTGCAGAAAGAACAGGATGCCCCAGCTCTTTTGTAATCGCAGAGGAAATTTTATTATCCGGTATTCTTAAACCGATTGTATTTTTTTTATTCTGCAAAATTTTGGGCACTTCTTTACTTGCGGGCAGAATAAAAGTATATGGTCCCGGCAAATGGCTTTTTAGTAACCGATACAAAGGAGTAGATATACTTTTAGTGTATTTACTCAAATCACTCAAATCATAACAGACAAAACTCAATTGCGCTTTTTGCGGATCAACATCTTTTATACGGCAAATGCGCTCAACAGCTTTGCGTTGATAAATATCGCATCCCAATGCATAAATTGTATCGGTAGGATAGACGATTACTCCTCCATTCTTCAAACATGCTTCAATAGTTTTTATATGCCGTGCATTAGGATTATCCGGATGTACATGCAACATCATAAATCTAAAATATGAAATCTGACTTTGCTAACAGGATTTGAATAAAGGAAACTGCAATTTTTCTGCCATCAGAAATGTCAGGTAAGAATAGCGTTTAAAGCAATAAAATCTATGCATTTCGTTAACAATTGGTTCATATTACCTTTGCAGGTAAATTTTGATACTATGAGGTTACTTCCTGTTGATGTTGTTTCAAACATTAATGCAGAAGATTTTAAACAAAAATATTTTAACCCACAAATACCTGTAGTAATTAAAGATCTTTCCAAAGAATGGGCTGCTTATACAAAATGGAACTGGAATTATTTTAAAGAGATCGTTGGCGATCAAAAAGTAGGTATTTACAACAATGTGAAAAGTGATGCGTATACACCTATTAATAAAGCAGATGATTATACAACATTTGGTGAGTATATTGATATGATACGTAAAGGCCCTGCTTCCTGGCGTATTTTCCTGTTTAATATTTTTAGTCATGCTCCTCAGCTAACCGAGGACTTTACATGGCCTGATCACCTGATGAAAGGTTTTGTAAAACGGGTGCCCATGTTGTTTACCGGCGGTCAGGGCTCAATTACACACATGCATTTTGATATTGATCTCAGCCATATTCTTCATACCCAATTTGCAGGAAAAAAACGAGTATTGCTGTTTCCATATAAGGAACAATATAAACTTTACCGGAAGCCCTTTGAAGTGTTAAGTATTGCTGATTTCAGCAATTACTATGATATGGAAAAGAGTAAACTTGATGTAACGCAATTCCCTGCCGTACAGTTCGCCCAGGGATTTGATATCATTCTTGAACATGGCGATACACTCTTCATGCCCGGTGGTTACTGGCATCACATGGAATACCTTGACAGTGGGTTTGCCATGAGCTTAAGGGCTCTCAACAACAGTATAAGCGGAAAATTAAAGGGCGCATGGAACCTTCTTGGTATGCGCAGCATAGATACCCTGATGAAAAAAACCGCTCCTGAAAAATGGTATGACTGGAAGAAAAAAAAGATTTATGAAGCTGCTGAAAGAGAGATCGAATTTGCATAACAGCTTACTGATAGAAACACACATTATTTTTCCCGGAGCCTATAATATTGTTAAAAGGATAGAAAGAAAGCCTTTTTAAAAATTTTTTCTCCTTTTTTTTCCCGTTGGCATAATAATTGGTTTTATTGCTCTAAACTTAAAAATTCAAAAAAGGTTGACCATGAAAAAATTACTCATTGCGGGTGCTTTGTTAATGTCTTTGGCCGCCATAAAAGCATCTACTGAAAAAGGGAAAACTGGCCTTGCGTTTGCGCAAAATCAATGGAGCGCAGTAAGAGATACTGTTCCACAAGATACTACTGATACGACACATAAACCACAATTTTATGCAAGCGTAGCCTGGAGCAATATTAATGATACCGTTCCGCAAGATACAAGTGATACTACGCATAAGCCTCAATTTTTTGGAAATGTAGCCTGGAATTCTGTTAGAGATACGGTTCCCCAGGATACAAGCGATACCACACACAAGCCTCAATTTTTTGGAAGTGTAGCCTGGAATTCTATCAGAGATACGGTTCCACAGGATACAAGCGATACTACGCATAAACCGCAACTGTACGCATTGAGGTAATAAAGTGCTATAATTTTCATCTTTCGGTAATACTTTAATCTTACCGAGGAATTAAAAGGCTAAAGAGAAATAAACCTTTGCTTTAAGTGCAGATAGATAAGAAGAAGTTTCCCTAACTTTTATCTGTTAAATAAGGCAAAGGTTTATTCTTTTATGGAAGCGGCAAGAAAAACTAAAATACAAAGGTTTAAAAAAGTATATAATATTTTAAAGGTATATTCTTCTCCAACTTAAAAAACAAATAAACATAAAATGCAAATCATTCCTGGTTTGCATTTTTAATTTCTGATCAATGGCAAAAGACTTATCAACGCTTTGGGAGCGTTCTATTCCACTATCCTTAATTTCGCATAGTTGAGCATAATCTTTTTCTCCCCGTTCAATTCGAATTTTATTGTAGCGATGGGGTTGTGCATGCTGCCTTCCATTTTTATCACCTCTCCAAAGCCAAATTTCTGGTGCTCAACGCGCTGACCAATTCTTAAATGCGAAGTATCGCTGGGCGCAAAATCGGCAGAAGGCTTATGTTCTACCGTTTGAGCTTTTATATTTGGCGTTAAATAGGCAGGTTTTTGATTGCCATTTTCCGGTTTTTTGTTGCCGGGTGCAGGATAGCCGCCGCCTGTTCCAAAAGACCTGTGCATTCTTTCAAATGCACTGCCCATTGCTGCAGAATCACTCCAAAGGCTATCACGGGTTTGGTTTCTTGCACCCCCTCCTGCGAAACTTCTGTCTAAGAATTGTTCGGGCAGCTCACTAATAAAACGGCTTGGCTCATTTTGCACAAGACTGCCAAAACGATAACGGTTATTTGCATAGGTAAGCCATAATTTGGTTTTTGCTCTTGTAATAGCAACATAAAATAAGCGGCGTTCTTCCTCAAGCTCCTCTCTCGTGTTTATACTCATTCCACTGGGAAATAACATTTCTTCAAGCCCTGCAACAAACACGCACTGAAATTCCAGTCCCTTTGCAGAATGCACGGTCATTACCTTCACCACATCTGCATTTGGGTCTTTTTCATCCTGGTCGGTAAGCAATGTAATTTGCTGAAGATAAGCAGCAAGACTTTTGTCTCCCACTTCACCTTCTTCGTTCACGGGCGTTTCAATCCATTCTTTAATACTGTTCAGCAATTCCTGTATATTTTCATACCGTGCAACGCCTTCTGTGCTCTTGTCATTGAATAGTTCCTTTACAATATTTGTTTGTTTTCCTACATGCGCAGCAAGTTCGTACGCATTCCTGTGAGGTATCATGCTGCGAAAGCTTTTTATCATCGTTACAAAATCACTGATAGCTTCTACCGTTCCTGCTTTAAATCCAAACTGCGACGCTTTCTCCAATACTTCCCACATTGAAATATTATTTTCATTGGCATACAGGATGGCTTTGTCTATAGATGTTTTGCCAATACCTCTTACCGGATAATTGATAATTCTTTTCAGCGCTTCCTCATCATTCGGGTTTACAGTTACTCTTAAATAAGCAATTACATCCTTTATTTCTTTACGCTGGTAAAAACTAATACCTCCATAGATCACATAAGAAATGCCCATGCGCCGCAAGCTTTCTTCAAATGCACGACTTTGCGCATTTGTTCTGTACAAGATTGCAAAATCCTTATTGTGATAATGATTGCGCAGCTTTTGCTCCTGAATTGCATCTGCAACAAATTTGCCCTCTTCATTATCCGTTATGGTGCGGACTAAGCGTATTTTTTCACCATTCGCATTTTCGGTCCATAAAGCTTTCGGGATCTGGCCTTTGTTGTTTTTGATAACTTCATTGGCCACATTTAATATATTTTGTGTGCTGCGATAATTTTGCTCGAGTTTTATGATTGTTACATCCTCATAATCTTTTTGAAACTGCAGTATATTTTGTATGGTAGCGCCACGAAAACTATAGATACTCTGTGCATCATCTCCTACCACGCAAATATTTTCATGTTGTGCTGCCAGCAGTTTTATGATTTCATATTGCGCGGGATTCGTATCCTGGTACTCATCAATCAATATATAACGGAACTTAGTTTGATACTTTAACAATGCTTCGGGAAAAAGCCTTAGCAGTTTATACATATTAAGAAGCAGGTCGTCAAAATCCATCGCGCCATTTTTAAAACAACGTTTGCTATATGCTTCATATACCTGAGCAATGGCAGGCCGGTTACTACGCATATCTTCCTGCTGAATATAATAATCATTGCGATATTCCTCGTAACCAACAAGTGCATTTTTTGCTGCGGAAATACGGTTGTACACCGTGTTGGGCTTATATAATTTGTCATCAAGATTTAATTCCGAAATAACAGTTTTTACTACGCTTTTTGCATCATCAGTGTCGTAAATGGTAAAACTGTTCGGATAGCCGAGGCGGGGGGCCTCACCGCGCAGTATGCGTGCAAATACGCTATGAAATGTTCCAATGTACAGGTTGCGTGCCTCATTATTGCCAAGAATATCTTCAATTCGCTCTTTCATTTCCCTGGCAGCTTTGTTGGTAAAGGTTAGTGCCAGTATATTGAATGCGTCCACACCGTTTGCCATCAGGTGGGCAATTCGTGTAGTTAATACTTTTGTTTTACCGCTGCCTGCTCCGGCCACAATCATCAGCGGACCGTTTATGTGCAGCACGGCCCTGCGCTGCGGTTCATTTAATCCCGTCAAATAATCAATCATAAGTGCAAGTTAATGAAACCCTGTCCACCTTTGTTAAAGCCGGAAGGAAAGTTGATAACGATATGTATAAAAAAATAAATCACTAAAATTAAAAGGGTGATTTTTTTTCATCTGTATTAATTCTATTAAGCTTAATTGCCACAAAATAAAAAGCCACCAAGTTTTCTTAGCGGCTTTCCCCGTTTGCGGGGCAGATTATTTTTATGAAGCAACCCGGTTACGCGATAATAACCGAAGGTGTCCATGATTTATCTGTAGATTGCATGAATACCTCCTTTTCTTTGGTGAGTGATAAAATTACTACACAATTTATTACAAACAATTTCTCTTAACTTTTTTTTGAACTCATCATAATAAGTTTAAACTTTTTTTGTAAAAAACCATGATCAAAGACATAATAAGCATCAGGGCTTTGCAATTGTTTGCAGCACTTCTTCTATCCAATTAATATAAATGGAAAGATGTCCTTCATTTTCTTTATAGTGCATTATAGACTCCGGGACGAGTTTTTCTATCGCCTGCGGGTGTACTGCAATTATAGACCTGTCAAGATTGCCCCACCAAAAATGTACAGGCCGCGTTATTTCCGCTAAATGATACCCGGTATGTTTAAGATAAAGTGCAGCTTCATACACCAATCCACGACTTCCCTGTCTGCACGCTTCATGCAAGGTGACTCTTGTAAAATATGTTTTCTTTTTAGCATCAGCCAGTAATTTATAGTCGACAGCGGGCAAACCTGAAAGAAACTTTGGAAAAGAGTTTTTAACAGGCTTTTTCCCGGCCCAATTCATAAAAGCTTGTAAAAGCCAGGGGAATTTTTTAGCAGCCATAAAATAGTATTTATTAGCATGCATGTACTTAAGAATATTTTTATCAACAAAGCTTTGTGCAAACCCGGCAATAATGTAGACACTCTTTACTAACTGCCCAAAAGAGAAAGTTAATGCGAGGGCAAACGGACCTCCTCCCGACCAGCAAAGAACTTTTGCGGTTGACACTTTTAAATAAACAGCTAAATTGTAAACATCCCGTGCAAATGAATAAAAATCTCCTGCAGGGTTAAAGTCAGATAAGCCCATTCCCGGCCTGTCAACTGCAATTAGCCGCAGGTGAAACTGTTGAAGTAATTCATCTATGTTTTTGTCATAAGCATTTATTAGCAAAGGTTCAAGTCTTGAGCTGGGTGTCCCATGAAAATAAAAAACAGGCTCTCCGTCATCAGAGCCATAAAAAGCATATCCAAGTTTTCTTTTATCGGGCAATTGAAACACATTATCTTTCATCAAGTTATTTCTGACAATTTATAAGCCAATGTTTTGAGACGAAGTATTAGCGGTTGGTTTTGGAAGTGATAAACAATCTGCAATTGAGATTAGGGATAAGTTAACGGATGCACCCGAAAATGAAAAGTATAAAGGAAGCGGATATCTAATCACACAAATTTTAAGGTTCCCACAAATAGCAACGATCCTGTACCAAATTATCTTCACTTACCTGTTCACATCTTTCAACGCTTTGATAAAACTTTCAAATCCATTTTTGGTTGAAGTATTTGCATGCGCAAGTGAGGAAGTCACAGCATCCCCGGTTATGTTAACACCTTTTTCATATAGCAAGGCTGCCGCCTGCACAGCAACCGCCTCATCATAGGTCTCAAGTTTCTTTATAAGCTTATTTAAATTACTTTTTGAATCTTCAACCAATATTTTTGCATATTCTAATGCGCTTGAAAAATGTTTATCGTTATCTGCATCAATCCACAAGGCGCCACTTGAACCAATTACATGGGAAGTCCAATCAGGTGTATTGTGTTGAAAAGGTTTTGCAATGGGCCAAAAAGGAAGATCAACACCTGGTCCTTCAGCAATTGCAACAAGAAAAACATCATGCTTTGGTTTTGGCAATACCCAGTCTGCTTCATATTTTATACCCGGAGCATTGCCATTTGCGATTGTTGCTTCCTTTATTTTTTTACCATTTGCGTAAAGCATGATATGTGTTGCTTTTATCCATGCAGGGCCTAATACGCGAACGGAAACCGTAAGAGGACCGGAAGCCGGCACCAGGTCGCCTGGCTCATATGAGCTGCCAACTTTTATTTCGGCGAGCAGCCCGAAACTTACCATCACTTTCCCTCTAATGAAATTATTAATCGCGTCACCTGTATTTATTTTTGCGACATTCGTATCAATAGCGCGTATATAGGTTCTTCCCTGCCCAAGAAGATAACGGTTTACATCATGTGAATCACTTGAGCCAACTGGTGTAAGATGATAACCCCGGTTCAACATGCCAAACCAATCATTGTATAATCGCATGATATCCTGTTGCTGTGCACTTGAATTCATTACTTCCATAGCATTTGCGGGAAATGCCCACCCCGTAAGGTTTATACCTGCCACAGATATATGATGGGCATCATCAAAAGGCCTGAAATTATTATGTATGTCACGTGCATGATTTAAGATAACCGCTTTTACTGTTCCTGGTTTCTTTACGTTTTGCAATATTTGGTTCCAGTCATTTACTTTATAGTCAATGATTGAATCCTTAACTGAAAGAGGAAAGACATTGAAGTGGCCGACAGATGTTGTTACCTCATCCCCGGTAACAGGCGTAAAATATTTGCGTACACCTATCGTTTCAGCCACAGGGCTTATATCAACATTTAGATTGTGTTCTGTAATAATTGGTAGTTCGATACCTTCACCGGCAATAGTAAAGGCACGCTCCTTTATAGTTGCATCTCCGTGACCAGAGTATGTTAAGGTATGAATATGCGTATCACTGCTAACCCATCCTGAAGTTGGCACTTCTCTTTTGATAATAAATCTTTTTGAAAAATGATCACCGGTTCCAAGTGTGATGCGCATAGAATCAACCCCGTACTCAAATCCCCGGGTTGCATATAATGTATAAACACCGGCCGGAAGACCAAAGCTCGCTTTTCCGTCTCCTGTATAAACACAACCGGTTCGTACAGCCGCGTGTTCATGTGATGCTGCACCAACAGGTTGCAACGCCCCGTCATTGTCAATAATAGTTACACGTGAAGGAAGCAATTGCCCGCTGTTTGCGTCTGTTACTTCTGCATCAACTGTTGCTTGTGAAAGCAATTCATTCACCAAAATATTTTCCAGAATTATATTGCCAACGCTGATATCATCAACAGGGTCCCGAATGGTATCAGCAGGTTCTACAATAAGAGTGTTATAACCCTGTAAAATCTTTTGGGGAGGAACGATAAAATACGCTTTTAAATATTTTTCATCCTGTGTTAGCTCTCCAATCTTCTGGTCGTTCAGTAATACATTCCACGGCTGGCTTACGTCATACTGATTTAGAGACAAGGTTTGCTCTTTATTATTTGATGAAGCCGTGAAATGAATAACGAGGCGGCTGCCTTCACTATGTTCGTCAAATTCTAACCATTCCTGTCTATCACCTTTCCTTAAGTGATGCATTTGGGTATCCACAATAAGTTTTTGTGCATAGGATTGCGCACTGAAGAATACGAAAAAGAGCACAGCATAAATATTTCTTTTTTTCCTGAAAGAAATATAATCGCCAGGCCTGCTGTAAATCTTAATATACATGCCCGACAAATATAGAAGATGTGAGTGACGATAAGTAGTATTATTGTCTGAAACTTATTGTGCACAAACAATAATAGGAAGGCGGCGAATCAAATACTTATATATCAGATCAGTAAAACAACAAAACATAGCGTTAAA
>DATBFI010000516.1:0-6440 GCA_036558585.1 Chitinophagaceae bacterium | reverse complement strand
TACTACTATTGCTATTTGTGTTAGTCTTTGATTCATTTGGTATGGGCTAATTTTATTAAACAGGCAAAGTTTAATCGGGAGATCACTGCAATGAGTGTTAACTTGAAAATTATATTATTCCTGCTGATCGGAATGAATTTTTTATTTAGGCGGCTTTTTCTGATGTAAAATTTCTGATTGATTTCTTACCTTAACATGTTGCTTGTGATAATAGCTAGTCGTTGATATTTATATAGGGCACTTGTGAAAAATATAAACCAGAATTGAATTATAACGCTAATCAAAATCATTACCATGGAAAACAATGAAAACACTTCAGACAAAAAACAGATAAGCCGGAAGAATTTTATTAAGACAACTGCATTAACAACCGCAGGCCTTTATATAGTACCACGCCATGTGTTGGGCGGCAAGGGGTATGTTGCTCCGAGTGACAAGCTGTATATAGCCGGGATAGGTTGCGGGGGAGAAGGCGCCAATGACCTTCATCATTATGGGATAGCACCTAAAAAAAATGCGGTGGTTGCATTTCTTTGCGATGTAGATGACCGTATGGCAGCTCCTCGAAAAAAAGAATTTCCGCAGGCAAAATTTTATTACGACTGGCGTGAGTTGTACGAAAAAGAGAGTAAAAATTTTGATGCTGTTTCCATTGCCATACCGGATCACAACCATGCCATTGTAGGGTTAAATGCGATGAAGATGGGTAAACACATTTATTTACAAAAACCATTGACTCATGATATTTACGAGGCGCGTATGCTCACCCAGGCAGCAGAAAAATATAAAGTAGTTACGCAAATGGGTGACCAGGGTGCATCATGTGAAGGTATGCGCACATTAAGAGAGTGGTTTGAAGCAGGCTTGATAGGTGATATAACCGAAGTGTATAACTGGACGAATCGCCCTGTATGGCCGCAGGGAATACCGTGGCCTACCCAGCATCCTCCTGTTCCCAAAGAGTTAAAGTGGGATCTATGGCTCGGTACAGCAGAATACACTGACTACTTTGATAACCTTGTTCCATTCAACTGGCGTGGCTGGTGGAGATTTGGAACAGGAGCTCTTGGTGATATGGCGTGTCATATTATCGGCCCCTCATTCAAATTATTACAGCTTGGTTATCCGACTGAAGTTACCTGCAGCGCAACGACGGTTTATTCAGGCATATTTAAAGAAGCTGATTTCCCGGAAAGTATTCCACCATCGACAAAGCTGAGATACAAATTCACGCTGAAAGATGGGCGTGAGCTGAAACTTTACTGGATGGATGGAGGCATTGTACCTGAGCGCCCTGATGAACTTGAACCCGAAGTAAATTTAAATGAAGCTCTTGCTGATGTACCTGAAGAAAATGATTATGAAGGAGGCACTTTGTTTGTTGGAACAAAAGGAAAAGTTTCGTGTGGCTGGGGTGGCTCACATCCACGCCTGCTGCCGCTTTCAAAAAATAAGGACATAAACATTCCAAAAAAATACCCGCGTGTTGAGGGCGATATGGACGGCCACTGGTGGCAGTGGGTTGATGCATGTATTGCAGGATACGGAAATGCCGAAGTTGATTCACCCTTTGTGGGATATGCCGGCCCGCTTACCGAAACAGTATTGATGGGTAATTTGCTGCTGCGCAGTTTCAATCTTCGTGAAAAGGTAAAGAAAAATGATCCCGTTTATGGAGGCATGGAGGGATATAATACGCCGGGAAGATATATTGCCTATAAGTGGGACGGAGAAAATATGCGCATAACAAATTTTGAACCGGCAAATCAATTTGTAAAGAGAGAGTACAGAAAGGGCTGGGGCGATCTGACCGTGTAAAATCATTTTGTTATTCACCTTTATATTTATACTTTTTCAAAAAAATCAGTTGCGAAATTTTTCAGGGATTGTTGCAAGGCCATTAAAGAATTTATTATTGCCATCATCAAAATAACCAACAATGAACAGGACATTATTCATTCTGCTGCTATCGTTATGTAGCAGCGTCTATGTGCACGCGCAACAAGTTACATTAACAGCAGACCAGATCAAAGCATTAACTCCGGAATGGCTGGGTGAACGCTTTGCAGATGGAAGACCAAAAGTTTCTGACAGGATCCTGGAGCGCCTGAAGAACGTTGCACTCGAAGAAGCCTGGGGAATACTAAGAAATAAAGGTTATCAAAACCAGTTTGAAGGCGACTGGATGGTACTCAATCCTGATAGTGTAATGACAGGTCGTGTGGTTACCGCGCAATATATGCCCCTTCGCCCGGATGTAGATAAACTGATAAGAGATAAAGGCAAGGCAGAGGGAAGGATCGGCAACACAAATTCATGGCCCATTGATGTACTGAAAGAGGGCGACATTTATGTTGCTGACAGCTATGGTAAAATTGTTGATGGCACGCTTATCGGAGACAATCTGGGAAATTCTATTTATGCTCACTCAAAACGCGGCGTGATCTTTTACGGCTCCGTCCGCGACATTGAGGGTTTAGCAGACATAAAAGGTTTTAATGCATGGGTAAAAGGATACGATCCTTCTTACATCCAGCAAATGATGCTTGCCGGGATCAATGTTCCCGTTCGTATTGGTCGCGCTACTGTGATGCCAGGCGATGTGGTACTCGCAAAAAAAGGTGGCGTGGTTTTTATTCCGGCAGCGCTTGCAGACGAAGTGGTGATAAATGCCGAATTTATCAGGCTTAGAGATGAATTCGGGCATCAGCGTTTACGCGAAGGCAAATATACACCAGGTCAAATTGATGCGCAATGGACAGACGAGATAAAAAAAGATTTTCTCAAGTGGATTGATGAAAATCCTTCCAAACTTCCAATGACACGTGAAGAACTCGATAAGTTTATGAAGGACAGAACGTTGTAGAATAGCCCCCTAAATCCCCCTGATGGGGGACTTTAGAAGAGTTGATAAAGAAAAGAACAATATTGATAATATTGAGTTTAAAACGGCCTCAGAGAAAAAGCGTAAAAAAATTTATTGAATTGAGCGTCAAACAGCGAAGAGGCTGAATTTTATTTGATGCAATTCATAAGTCTTAGTTTAAAAGAGTGTTGCAGTAACATAGTAAGCTTCTTCGGTGTAGCGAAATGAAATAAATTTTAGCTTTTTCTCTGGAGCCTTGACTTTTTTTGTTACTTTTTTGTGTCCAAGACAAAAAAGTAATAAATCGTAACACCAAAACATAATTAACCATGACGCCATCTGAAAAATTTTTATCAAAGCTGGGCTTGCATGAAAAGCCGGAAGAAGTAACCGAAAAAGTAAATGATCATGAAAACAGCCGTCGCAATTTTCTAAAGAAATCAACATTAGGAGGTCTGGCATTAGGAGGTTTTCTCTTTGCTCCGATCGAAGACACACTTGCGCATAGCACATCAGGCGTTAATCGTTACTCTGCGCCTTCCGATCTTAAAATAACAGACATGCGTTATGCAACTGTAATGAATACAACCGGTCGTTGCACGATCATCCGTATTGATACCAACCAGGGAATTTCCGGCTATGGTGAAGTGCGTGACGGTGCTGACTGGCGTTACGCACTGTTTTTAAAAAGCAGGATCATGGGAATGAACCCCTGCAGCGTTGAACAAATTTTTAAACGCATCAAACAATTCGGTTTTCATGGCAGGCAGGGTGGGGGAGTTTGTGCAGTTGAAATGGCTTTATGGGATTTAACAGGCAAAGCATACAACGTACCTGTATATCAGTTGCTGGGCGGAAAATATCGTGACACGGTAAGGCTTTATGCCGATACACCGGAAGAAGATGATCCCGATAAATTTGTTGCGAAATTAAAAGATCGTTTACAGGGAAAAGGATTTACATTTTTAAAAATGGATCTCGGAATTGAACTGGTAAAAAATATTCCGGGCACAATAGTGAATTCAAATTTCATGGATGTAGGCAGGCAATGGAGCATGGATCCTATGACATATGGCGCAACCGAACATCCTTTTACAGCAGTGCAGATTACGGATAAAGGCATTGAAGAAATGGCGAAGTATGTGGCTAAGGTGCGTGATGTGATCGGCTTTGAGGTGCCGCTTGCTTCAGATCATTACGGCCATTTTGATCTAAACAATGCAATAAGATTGGGACGCGGATTAGAGCATTATCGGTTGGCATGGCTCGAAGATCTTATTCCCTGGTTCTTTATGGATGATCTTAAACAGATAACAGCTTCAATTGAAACACCAACGAATACAGGTGAAGATATTTACCTGAAAGAAAGTTTCATTAAGCTGGTGGATATGCATGCTACGGACCTGATACATCCTGATCTTGCTACATCCGGTGGTTTACTCGAAACAAAAAAGATCGGGGATTATGCCGAAGAAAAGGGTGTGGCCATGGCGATGCATTTTGCGGGCTTACCTGTTTCTTTTATGGCGAATGTTCATTGCGCTGCTGCAACGCAAAATTTTGTGGCACTCGAACATCATTCACTCGATCTGCCATACTGGAGTGATTTTGCAAAAACAAAAGATGGCAAACCATTGTTTGAAAAAGGATTCGCGCATGTTCCTGATTCGCCCGGTCTCGGTATTGAATTAAATGATGATATGCTTAAACAACATCTCGATCCGGATAATAAAAATTATTTTGCCCCAACTCCCGAATGGGATAATGTAAGATCATGGGACAGGCTGTGGAGTTAATGATAAGCAATAAAAGAATTTTTTCGGAGGGCAAATCAATTGACTTAATATTTTCAAAATAAAATCAACGCGTTCGTCTATTGAAGTTTTTGGAACTTCCGGAATTTTTTTTGCGGTTCAATTTTTTGGAAGTTCAATATCCACAATGGTTCCAAATGAGGGCTTACTGTTTATAGTGAGTGTTCCTTTTATAAGTTTTACCCTGTTCTTTATATTTTGGAGGCCAAGGCCTTTCGATTCAGAATTGTTTAACTGATCTGTTTCGAAGCCCCTTCCGTCATCCTTTACCACGATATGCAATTTTGTTGGCTCATAGGTAACCTGAACATTTATCTTCTTTGCCTGCGCATGCTTTACAGCATTGTTTAGTAATTCCTGCACTATGCGATACAACAAAAGCTCGGTTTGAACATCATACTTATAAGCTTCACCGGTAATCTCAAACTCGGTTTTAAAAATCCCGGTTCTTTGCAAGACCTGCAGTTGCTGGCCGATTGCTTTCATTAACCCGATGTTTTCTATATAATCGGTATTCAATGTCTTTGCAAGGTCACGCAGATCCTGGATTACTTTATCTACTAATTCCTTAGACTGGCTTATTCTATAGCTGTCTGTTTTATCCAGTTCTGCATTAATGGAACTAATATTCAATTTGACCACGCTTAGCGTTTGGCCAATATTATCATGAATTTCCTGGCTGATGTTATGAAAAGTTTGTTCCTGTATTTCAAGTTGGGTTTGCAGAATTTCCTGGTTGAATTTTTGCTGCATCTGGTGTATATTGGTTTGCATTTCGGTTTTTAATCTTTCATCTTCCTTCTTTTCCCATTGAAAACGTTTAACCAGTAAAAATGCGAGTAAAAATGATTCGATAAAAATTGCAATTGAAACATAGCTTATTTCCAGGATATGCCCGGGTCTTCCCATTTGGATATATAATTCTTCTATTGCAAGCAGAATAAACCAGATGGAATATGCCATTGCAAAATAATACCCGAGTTTATTTCCTTTCCTGCCAACATTGATACCGATATAAATTGCCAAAATAAAAACAAGCAATGCATAAATATAATTAAAGATCAGCGCAGTCATGAGAGGCAGGAAGAGAAGCAAGGCTATATATAGCCCAAAATAAATACAGGCAAAAAGAGAGATTCTATACAATCCCAGGTTGGTTTTTTTAAGCTCGAAAAATGACATACAATAACATAACAGAGCAGGCATATCCAAAACAGGAATAACTTTATACCAAAACATTAAATCAATACCCGGAATAAAATAAACTATGTATCCCTCCATAACTGCGGCAGAACTTGCTATGTACAAAAAAACAAGAATACTGTACACGAGATAGTAAGTTCTTTTAAAGGAAAAAAAGAGAAATATGTTTACTGCAATTGCAAAAAAGAGAATACCAGTGTAAATGCCGTAGATTATTCTTTGTCCGTTTTCCTGTATTTCATAAGTTGTATTTTTCCAGATCTTAACGGGTATTGGGTGAACCAAAGGTGTTAAACGAATATAAAACCAGTTTGTGCCTTTGGTTAATGGAAAAACCTGGTAGTGATCTTTAATAATTTTTTCGCTTAAATTTATTTTGTACCCTCCCTTATAAGACATCCACGCTCCGGATGCATTTTTGAAATATAAATCTGCATAGGGAATAAACGCATGAGCCAATTGTAGCCAGAGGCTGTCATTCGTATTATTTTGAAGAGAAAATTTAAGCCAGTAAACCGATTCTGTAAATCCAAAATGCAGAATTGACTGAGTTGAAG
>DATBFI010000515.1:0-10844 GCA_036558585.1 Chitinophagaceae bacterium | reverse complement strand
AGGAAAACGTTATGAGTATTCTTTTGTAGAAATAATGCCAAAACTTAGGGCTGGCGATAGCGCTGTAGTGATTATAAGTGTTGACACGCTTAAAAATAGAAATCAAATTGAGTATAATGAAACTTTTGTAAAAGGAAGCTCTATCAAATGTGATCTTAAAATTTTACAGGTTTTTAAAGTCCAGAAAGATGCAATTGCAGACTATCAGAAAGAAATGGAAATTGAAAATAAAAGAGAAATAAAATCGCTGGAAGACTACATGAAGGAGAAAGGTATAAAAGGTGTAAAAACGATGAGTGGTGCTTATGTGGCAGTAGAAAACCCGGGCGACCAGGCGATGAAGGCCGATTCGGGAAAAATAGCTTCAGTTAAGTATAAAGGCTATCTCCAATCAACTGGAAAAGTATTTGATACAAATTTTGATACTTCCAAAGGCCACGATGAACCGTACCCGGTAACCGTAGGTGCGCGTGGAGTGATACCTGCATGGGATGAAGCATTACCCTATTTTGGAAAGGGTGGGACTGGTAAAATCTTGGTTCCTGCTTTTCTTGGCTATGGGGCACAGGGCTCCCCACCGGATATTGCTCCCTTTTCTAATATAGTATTCGACATAGAGGTTGTGGATGTTAAAGCAGCACCAACTCCTTCTGCGCAGGAAAAAAATCAATTGCAGCCTCCGCAAAAAAAAGGAAAATAAGAATTGTATAACGATTGAATAGTCTGAGCTGCCGTTTTGTCCAAAAGGTTACCACACCAGATATAACGTGAGAAAAACTTTGACCAAACCGCAGGCTATTTAAAAACTTATACCTTTTTTGTTTGCTAATTCATTGAATTTCCCGACCTTCGCCGTCCGAAAAAATTTAATGTCATGGCAAGAGTATGTCAGGTTACAGGTAAAACGCCAATTGGAGGTCATACTGTTTCGCATTCCAATATTAAAACCAAGCGTCGTTTTTTGCCGAATTTAAAAACCAAGCGGTTTTATTTTGCAGAAGAAGATCGTTGGATTACTTTAAAAATCTCTACGGAAGCTATTCGTACCATTAATAAAAAAGGATTGGCAACTGTGATCAAGGAAATGAGAGCTGAAGGCGTAAAGATTTAATATCCTAATGGTTTAGGCATTTTCAATTTTTCAAAAACATTCAAATGGCAAAGAAAGGTAACAGGGTCCAGGTTATTCTGGAATGCACCGAGCATAAGAACAGTGGTTTGGCCGGTACAAGTCGTTATATTAGCACGAAGAACAAGAAGAACACTCCCGAACGACTGGAGTTAAAGAAGTATAACCCTATTATGAAAAAAGTAACTGTTCATAAAGAAATTAAGTAATGTGCTGATTTGCTATTAGTGAAAAATCATTAGCACATTACCATATTATCACATCAGCAAATAAATAGTTATGGCAAAAGCAGCAAAAACCGCTATTAAGACAAAGGACCAGAAAGCAGCCGCCGAAGCAAAGAACTGGACAAAAGTAATTAAAGCAGTTCGTAGTCCTAAAACTGGTTCTTATACCTTTAAAGAAACCATTGTTCATAAAGACAAAGTGAAAGATTTTTTATCCGGCAAATAATTTTAAAAAATATAATTATACTTAAAAGCTGTTCTCATTTTTACGGGGCAGCTTTTGTATTTTGTTAGGAATATTTTATTACTGGCCGATTAAATTAAAGAGTACAAGTCCTCGCCCTGCGGGATTTTGCGAGAGCCAAAAAGATGTGCACAACAACATATTAGAAGATAAAGCCCGGTGCAAAAACTTTCTGAAACAAACGATAAATCGGGAATCTAAAATCATAAATCTAAAATCGTTATGAGTTTTTTTGGAAAACTATTTGGGAAAAAAGAGAAAGAAAGTCTTGATGAGGGGTTGCAAAAAACAAAAGAAGGTTTTCTATCTAAGATAACTAAAGCGGTAGCAGGCAAGAGTACAGTTGATGAAGAAGTACTCGACGATCTTGAAGATGCATTAGTAGGGGCCGATGTAGGTGTTGATACTACAATTGCTATCATTGAACAAATCGAAAAAAGAGTTGCGCGGGACAAATATATTAGTACAAGTGAGCTAAATAAAATTCTGCAGGAAGAAATTGAGGGTATCCTTGTTGATTCATCAGAGGGCAATTACAAAATTTTTGAAATACCTGAGAGCAAAAAACCATATGTTATTCTTGTTGTTGGCGTTAATGGTGTTGGTAAAACAACAACGATTGGAAAATTAGCTCATCAATATAAAAAAGCAGGAAAATCTGTGTTGTTAGGAGCTGCGGATACTTTCAGGGCAGCAGCAGTAGATCAGTTAACAATCTGGAGTGAAAGGGTAGGGGTGCCTCTTGTAAAACAACCGATGGGCTCTGATCCAGCGGCTGTTGCTTATGATGCTGTACAAAGTGCCGTAGCAAAAAATGCTGATGTAGTAATTATTGATACCGCAGGTCGTCTGCATAATAAAGCGCATTTAATGGAGGAGCTCAGTAAAATAAGACGAGTGATAACAAAAGTAGTTCCTGATGCACCTCATGAAGTATTGCTGATATTAGATGGCTCAACAGGACAAAATGCACTTGAACAGGCCAAACATTTTACGGCTTCTACAGATGTAACAGCAATGATCATTACAAAACTGGATGGCACCGCAAAAGGTGGTGTGGTGCTTGCTATTGCAAATCAATTTAAGATTCCCGTAAAATATATTGGTGTGGGTGAGAAGATGAATGATTTAATTGTTTTTGATAAGCATGAATTTGTTGACTCCCTATTTAACCTGGAAAAAAATTTTTAAGCAGGATTTTTTTGACTTTAGTGATTGTTAGAGCCCAATCAAGTAATGAGTGAATTAAAGGCATTTTTTTTACAGTGGTCGTTAGATATCAAAACTTTTACATGGGAAATGAATTTCTTTAGACTGTAATGACCTACCCTTCAATTTGAATGATAAAATCACTATTGTAGAAAATCATTTCTATAGATGTTTGTACCTAAACGAGCGGCTCACTTATGTTGCATGGCCGTGATTCATCTCACTTTGCCGGACACCTTGTACTATATATCTTTATACAGCATTTTAGATTTCAAATGTTATAAAATAATTCCTATGGCTTATTGGTTAGTAAAATCAGAACCTGCTAAATACAGCTGGGAACACTTAGAAAAAGATAAACAAACTTTCTGGGATGGCGTACGCAATTATGCAGCCCGCAATCACTTAAAATCAATGAAGAAAGGCGACCAGGTGCTATTTTATCACAGCAATGAAGGGCTTGAAATTGTTGGTATAGCTAAGGTTGCAAAAGAAGCTTATCAGGATCCTACAACAGACGACGAAGCCTGGGTTGTAGTTGATCTTAAACCATATAAGCGTATAAAAAAGCCTGTAGGTCTTGAAAAAATAAAAGCTGATAAACGATTATCAAATATGGCGCTGGTAAGGCTTGGAAGATTAAGTGTTCAACCAGTTACAGCAAACGAATGGAGCATAATTATGGAAATGGGGGGAATGAAATGATTGCAATAACAGAATGCATAAACAATATATTCTATCGGTATTGAAAAAAAATTTGAAATATGATGTTTCATTATGTCTAAAAAGAAATTAGTTGTTCTTAGCGGGGCAGGTATTAGTGCAGAAAGTGGTTTAAAGACTTTTCGCGATAGTGATGGCTTGTGGGAGGGCTATGATATTGAAGATGTGGCCACGCCTCGTGCCTGGAGAAAAAACCCCGGTCTTGTTCTGGAGTTTTATAACTACAGAAGGAGAGAGGTGGCAAAGGCCCAGCCCAATGCAGCACATATCGGCCTGGCCGAATTGCAGGAAGATTTTGACGTGCACATCATTACACAAAATATTGATGATCTGCATGAGCGTGCGGGAGCAAAAAACGTGTTGCATTTGCACGGAGAAATTTTTAAGATGCGCTGTGAAAAATATGAAGGCCTTATTTATGGGATAAGAGAGGATATAAAGTTGGGCGATAAATCGGAAAAGGGTTTTCAGCTTCGCCCGCATATTGTTTGGTTTGAAGAACCTGTACCAATGATTGAAGAAGCAATCAATATCACCAAAACTGCTGAAATCTTTGTTGTAGTTGGAACATCACTTGTTGTATACCCGGCCGCAGGATTGGTAAATTATGCACCCTGGCGCATTCCAAAATTTATCATCGATAGAAGAATTCCATATACTTCGTCTTTATATAATCTTACAACTATTGAAATGCCTGCAACGGAGGGAGTGAAGGAACTCCAGAAGAGGTTAAAAGAGATTCTTATAAGTGAACCGTGAGATGTGAAAAGCATCATGCAGATTACTGCCCGATACAGAAAAATCGTCCCAATCATAATCAGGCTTTGCAAATCATAACTCTGTTTCTTTAAACACAATTCCGTGCTTTTGTAATTCGTTTAATACGGGTTCATAAATAGAGGAAACAACGGGTATGTGCAAACCCGTTTCTTTTATTTTTCCTTCGAGAATTAATTTTGCCGCAATACCCAACGGCAAACCAACTGTTTTAGCCATGGCTGTATGTAAATTGTCCTCACCTTTAACAATCAGTGAACTTTTAATTTCGTGTTTAGTACGCTGCACTTCATAAATAATCTCATGCATCATTACAATCATGTCTTTGTCCCGGGGTTGCAATGCTAATTTTTTTTCCAAAATAATTTGTAACACATCTGCGGCACTGCATAATCCTTTGTTGATAAGCGTGTCATCATCAAGGCCCAGGAAAAATAATTGCTTCATGCTCAGGTTTGCTTCGTGCATTTTATATGCTACCGACTCGGCGGCCTTATCTTTTACTTCATCAATATCCACCGTAGTTAAAGAACCTTTTTCATCGATCATCATTATTTCTTCATCTGTTTCTACTCCTTCATTTGCCGCTTCCTGTTCTGCTTCTATTAATTTCATTAGCTTCTGCATCATTTCCGTAGCATAGCTCAGCCGGGTACTTAGCATGTTATTCAGCCATTCACCAAACCCATGTTTGTCGAAATGCTGCTTAAAAAATCCTGCAAAGCTTAATCCATCTGTTTGATATACTTTTTCTTCATCAGTAAGCTTGAGATCGATCATATTTTTCCATCCAAAACAAAATTCCGGATGGCGCAATGTTGTGCGCATAAATGTTTTCACATCATGCAGATCATATAATGAGATATAAGTTAGCGAATCCCTGTTTGGATAGTAGGCGAACATATCACCATCCGGAACGGTTAATACTCTTTCGGCGTTAAACAATTCTTCATAAGACAGGTGTACCTCTTTTCCATTCTCTTTATATGTAGCGCCCCCCTTACCTGCAAGCACAATATTTCGAGGGTTCCAGCTTATTTTATAATGCCAGGGGTTATCATCACTTTCCGTGGCAACCAATCCGCCACAATGAGATCTGAAAGAAGTAATTTTTCCGCCTTTGGCCTTTATACGATGAAACAACTGCATGGCACTCATATGGTCAATGCCGGGGTCGAGTCCCATTTCACAGAGGAAAAGCAAATTGCGCCGCGCAATTTCAGGATGTAATTTTTTTATCTGTTCATCAATATAAGATGCGGTAAGTAAATGTTTATTCAATTCTATACAGTCAAGTGCGAGCAAATAATGTAAATGTGCTGGCATTAATGATATTACCAAATCAGCCTGCTCAATCCATTCTTTTCTTTCTTCACCATTCTCAATATTTACAGAAATTGCTTTTACCAGGGCGTGCATGCCAACTTTTAACTGTGCTGTCTCAAGACTGCTATCTGCAACAGTTATTTTCCATATATTTTCCGTAGCAAGTTGCTTCAAATATTCAATAAGTACTGTGGCAGATTTGCCTGCGCCAAATAATACAATATGCTTTAACTGACTCATAAACTCTTTAATGCACGATCATGGTATTGCTTAAATAGAAAACCGGCTTTTAATACAATGGATGCTGTTTGAGTGATCCTTTTGTACTTTATGTGTAGAACACGAGTCATCTTTCGATGGTTAACTCTTACACCCTGCGAATATGTTTATACCGGTATTATAAAAAATTAAAGATATCGCACATTAATGGCGAAGTTAACAGGAGTAAAGTAAATGCTGGTTAAAAATTAATCAGCGATCAGGTACATATTATTCTTTTCAGAGCTAACCATAGCAATACGGTAATCTACTTTTACGGCGTGACTATTATCGGGTGCCGGAACCGTAATAGTTTGACCAGCACCAATATTTCTTACATATATTGTTGCACCTGCCTGATATTTTCCATTGACATCATAATAGTGAATATCCACCATCACCATATCAACCGGGATATCGCTTATGTTTTGAACGCGCAATTTAACACCAACAGCACTCACCGGGGATGGCGAGTATGTATCGACAGATATGAAGTCGGTAATTTTTGGTTGTGGTTTAAAATGATTAAATTCTGTTGGGTTATCCAGTTTTTCAGATTGTGCAGCAACACTTTTTGCAGCAACATCATTTTCCTGGATATTTTTATTGGATAACAACACATTAGCATCTGATTGTTGCGGAGGAGTGGAATTTTTCACAGGATCCTGCTGTTTTGTCTCATAAACTGATTTGCTTTCAGTTAATTTATTTGGATTACGAACGGGCTGTGATTTTGTAGTGGAAGCAATAGTGTTGCGTTCAATTGGTTGATTTACGTAACTTGTATCTTGATCTTTTGGCGATGTGGAAAAAGTTTCAGCATTATCATTCACAGCGGCTGAGGTCTGTTCCTGGGCCGCTTCGCTTTGAGGAATAGCTGTAACGGGCTGCGGTTGAATATTCGCCATTTTTTGTTGAGTGATTGTATTGTTTTTTCCGCTCCATTTCAATCCTACCCACATACCAAACCCCAGAATTACACCTATTAATATAAATACCGTTACCAGATTCCCAGACTTGCTAATTGACGAATTTCGTTTTGGCTTTATTAATAATGCTTCAGCATAACTATCTTTTGTTTCATCAAACGATTGAGAAAAGTTCGTTTCAATTGTTTGAGGGTGCTCTTTTACTGAAATTTTGTTCAGGGCTGAAACAGCTTTTTTCTCCTCTTCCCAATCCAGCCACATATCTTTCCAATCAGGATTGCTTGTTTGTGCAGTTTTTAGCGTTTCCTTTTTTATTGTTTCATTTTCAAATGCAGGATTTATTTTTTCTTTTTGAAAAACAGGTTTTACTCTTTCTTCCTGAAGTACAGGTTTTTCTTTTTCAACAATTGATTCTGATGCAACAGGCATCTCAATTTTCCTGCTATCCGCCTTTATCCTTATTCTTGGTTTTTCAGCCTTTACAGCAACAGAAGGTATTGCATTAATGCCTGAGGAGTTTACAGAAACAGGAGCAGAAGCTGTTTTTACAAGGGAAGTAGTTATTTCTTTTGTTGATTCAGGTACTGAAGGTTTTTTATAAAACCGATCAAATGGCTGTTCCTCCACTGCCGGGGCATATGGTTTAAATTCCTCTATTTCGCCTGGGTAGCGCCAGGCAGCACTTTTTCCGTCGAGCCAAATTAAATCATAAGGCTTAAAACCCGACTGAATAAGTTCCTCGGCTGAGTAAGGCCCGCTTTCTTTGTTGTTCCTCAGGAGGCGGTACTGCTTCATAAAATAGTATTGCAATTATATATTAATGCAGAATTGGTTCTCTTTATTGCGTAAGATTTGTTATTTAAGTCAAAATATATACCAAATCAGTTCAATATGAGGTAAGGTCGTGTTTTGCAATTCAGTCTTAATAGTTGAATAAAAGACGAGGACACAGAACTGTTAATTAAATTTCGGGATAATCAAATTTTTTCCACTTTTCGCCTTCAAAAAGTTAGATTTGCACACCTTAAAAATAGTATAAAGGATTTTAAAATACTTATGGAAGAGAATTTATTGCCACAGGAGACCTCTGACAACGATCGCATTATCCAGGTAAATATTGAAGAACAAATGAAAACGGCCTATATTGACTATTCAATGTCGGTAATAGTGGGTCGTGCATTGCCCGATGTAAGAGACGGTTTTAAGCCTGTTCATCGTCGGGTACTTTATGCTATGAACGAATTGGGTAACAACAGCAATAAACCTTTTAAAAAATCTGCGCGTATTGTTGGTGAAGTGATGGGTAAATATCATCCACATGGCGATATGGCTATTTATGATACACTTGTTCGCATGGCACAGAATTTTACCATGCGTCATGTACTCGTGGATTCACAAGGAAATTTTGGAACACAGGATGGGGATCCACCGGCAGCCATGCGTTACACAGAGGTTCGGCTTCATCGCTTTGCCGAAGCTATGCTTGAGGATATTGAAAAAGAAACAGTAGACTTTCAATTAAACTTTGATGACTCATTAAAAGAACCTACTGTTTTACCTACGCGTATTCCGCAATTACTTGTAAACGGAAGCAGTGGCATTGCAGTGGGTATGGCAACCAACATGATGCCGCATAATCTTGGTGAAGTCATAGATGGCTGTGTGGCTTACATAGATAATAAATCAATTTCGGCGGAAGAATTAATGAGGTACGTAAAAGCTCCGGACTTACCAACAGGCGGTGTTATTTACGGAATGGAAGGAGTTAAACAGGCGATGTTAACAGGCCGGGGCAAAATAGTGGTTCGCGGTAAATGCCATATCGAAACCAAGCCGAGCGGCAGAGAGCAAATAATTATCACTGCTGTTCCTTACCAGGTTGGTCTCGATGCTTTAACGGACAAAATAGGACAACTGGTAAATGAAAAAGTGATCGAAGGAATTGCTCACGTAAATAATGAGAGCAATAATCGTGAGGGAACGCGTATCGTTGTAGATTTAAAAAGAGATGCAGTAGCTAATGTCGTTATTAATCAAGTATATAAGTACACAGAATTACAAACAAGTTTTGGGATCAATAATGTCGCCATAAGCAAGGGGCGTCCGAAAATCTTAAACCTGAAAGATCTTATTTCTGAGTTTGTTGAATTCAGGATGGATGTAGTAATCCGTCGTGCAAAATTTGATTTAAGAAAGGCCCAGGAAAAAGCACATATCTTACAAGGTTATCTAATTGCACTTGACCACTTGGATGAAGTGATTCAACTGATTAGGAATTCTGCCACGCCTGAAATTGCAAAAACTAATCTTATCAATGCCGGATGGGGGATTGATGAACTCCAGGCAAAAGCGATCCTAGATTTGCGCCTGCAGCGTCTTACCGGGATGGAACGTGAAAAAATAAAGGAAGAATTTGACCAGATAATGAAACAAATAGCCAGTTTGGAAGAATTGTTGGGAAGTGAACCACTTCGCTATGAATTAATCAAAAAAGAACTGGGTGAAGTAAAAGATAAATTCGGAGATGCAAGAAAAACCGAAATCCAGTATCTCGCCAATGAAATGAGGATTGAAGATCTCATTGAAGAGGAGGATGTTATAATAACTATTTCACATTTAGGTTACATTAAAAGAACTTCGGCTTCTGAATATCGCCAGCAGCGAAGAGGCGGAAGGGGAGCAATAGGAAGCCGAACCCGTGAAGAGGATTTTGTTGAACATCTTTTTGTTGCTTCTACGCATGATACAATGATGTTCTTTACCCAAAAAGGCAGATGTTACTGGCTAAAAGTTTACGAGATTCCTGAAGGAGATAAACAAAGTAAGGGTAGAGCGATACAAAATCTTATTCAAATTTTACCGGATGATAAGGTAAGGGCAATCATTGAAGTCAAGAAATTAGATGATCAGGAGTATATCAATAGCCACTATATTATTCTGTGCACAAAAAAAGGGATTATCAAAAAAACATTATTGGATGATTTTAGCAGACCAAGAGCCACAGGTGTAAATGCTATAACTATTTTAGAAGGAGATGAGCTGTTAGAAGCAAAAATGACGAATGGAAATTGTGATATTCTAATGGCTGTTAAATCAGGGAGAGCTATTCATTTTCCGGAAGAAAAAGTCAGGCCTACAGGGCGTGGCGCCATTGGTGTTGCAGGCATTGAAGTTGATGGTGAGGATGAAGTAATTGGCATGATATGTGTCACTAAAAACGAGTCTGAAAGAACCGTTTTGGTAGTAAGTGAAAAAGGTTTTGGTAAACGAACTTCTATAGAAGAATATCGTATTACTAACAGAGGTGGAAAAGGAGTGAAGACCATTAATATCACTGAAAAAACGGGCAAACTGGTAGGCATATTGGATGTTCATGAGAAAGAAGATCTTATTATCACCTGCAAATCGGGAATAACCCTTAGAACAGCCTTATCAAGCATTAAGGAATCAGGCAGAGCCACACAAGGAGTACGATTAATACGATTGGACGAAGGAGATGAAATTGCTGCTATCTCAAAAATTGAAGAACAGGAAGTACCCATAAAAGATGAGGGAGAAATGACTGATCAGGCAAATAATAACTACACAAACCCTGATGACCAATCGGATTCTAATAATCAATAATAAAATACAAATTTTGACTTTATGAAAAAACTATTTTCCTTTCTATTGCTTGCCACAACCGCGTTTATAGTAAATGCGCAAAACTATAATGCGGTCTTTCTTGCTTATTCCACGCAGAAATATGAAGATGCAAAAAAGGAAATTGATAAATTGGCAAGTGATCCTAAAGCAAGCGATAAACCGGAAACTTATTTGTGGAAGCTTACTGTATACGGTGAACTTTATGGCGACAGCACATTAAAGACAAAATATCCGGATGCAGGCAAAGAGGCATGGGATGCTTTAACTAAATATGTTGAAAAAGACCCGCAACTAACCAAGCTTAAGGAAAATTCACCTGAGAGTGGAAGTGGATTAAGAGCGATAAGTTTATTATATGGTCAAAGTTTTAATTATGG
>DATBFI010000514.1:0-9211 GCA_036558585.1 Chitinophagaceae bacterium | reverse complement strand
TATATCAATCCGTATACCAATGGTAGCCACATCAAACTCGTTGGCCCCAAGTGCTGTCTTGCCATTTGAAAATCGCTGTTCTGCATAGAAGTATGCCCTGTTAACCGGCCTGTATTCTAATCCAAGAATAACATAATTTTTTTTGAAGTCAGGACTCAGAGGTTTTTGCCCGGTTGGTGTAGTGATATCTTCTGCGTCAGGGTTGTAGTTGTTATATCCTGCCAGTACAGTCATTTTTCCAAACTTGTATTTTCCATACAGTTCAAGTCCGTTGGCGTCAAAAACAACGGTGGGAGTGAGGATTCCCTGCACAGGATCATCAATATACCCTTGTGCTAAATCACCATTGGTTTGATGTGCATATACTGCCCCGAGCTCCAGGTTGTCGCTTATGTAACTGGCTCCAACGGTCACATAACCAGGCTGGTTTGTAAGACCAAGCACCTCGTGACTGTCGATAATATCTTTATTCAGGAAACCTTTGTTAAAAGCGGCACCCACTTTCAATCCATTCAATAGCTTCAGTTGTGCAGAAAAGCCGTAGCCATCAATAAACTCGTTATTGGAAGCCGTTCTTGCCTGCATCTGTGCGCCTACATATACAGGACCAAACTGGTTACGGTAAATCAAAACCTGGTCTGCACGGCCGGTGCCAATTCCACCACCATCTGTACCGGCTACAAAAGTTGCAGAAGCCTGCCCGCCAAACACATCGAACTTGTCGGTGTAAGATGTTATATCATAATATACGCTCCATTGCTTGCCCACGGAAATGGTACCGAACTTATCCAAGTCCACACCCAAATAACCGAGTCTTGTTCCGAACACCTGCTGCTGTTGGGTTTTTTCTGCAACAAGAAATCCACCCGAAAGATTTGCATCAGCGCTGAAAGTTGAATTGCCTTTGAACATATTTATTTGTAATTCTGACGCAACAAAGAACCTGGTGTTTTTTCTCTTTACGCTAAATTCAAATCCAATACGTGAACCGTTTTCCTGGAACTCGACATCCTTATTATAAAATGCAAAATGGCCTCTGAAGCTTCCGTAAGGCTTAAAGCTTAGCCGCAATGAATCCGGTGAAACTTCTCCTTCCTGTGCCATTACAGCAATAGAAGAAAAAATAGCAAATGCTGTTATGATGAAAAATATTTGTTTCATGATCCAAACCCTCTTGCCAATGCTTGTTTTTATCATATCAGCAAAAGCCCTGGCAACAAGCTCGCAGCAACCTGACTGTCTGTAGCCTAAGATTACGGATGATTTATGTTCTTTAGTCTCCGACTAAGAAGAGCGAGGGATACTCCGCCATCATCGCTCCTGTATAGAATAGTGTCACGAATTTTCAACGATTAAAAATCGTGCTTATGAATTTAAGTGGGATTACTGCCTGAATAATGCCGCCAAAAAAAGTATCAACCCGAAAATGAGAATGATAAATCCAAGAATGGAAGAAAGAGATCTTTGTATCCTGGGATAATCTGCCTTTAATTTTTTATAAGCCCTGTCGTGTTGTATTTGTGCAAAAAATAATCCCAAAAGTCCAAATGTGATCATGCAAATACCAACGACTCTTGGAGTAAAAATGCGGGGTTCAGCTCCTTCCTTGGCTACCTCTTGAAAAAACTTGTAAATCGTAAATCCAAAAGATATTAGGGCAGTTGCCGTTCTTACCCATGACATTAATGTGCGTTCATATGAAAGAGCAGTTCGCTCAAAAGAAAGTTCAGTTCTCTTATCGGAAAGATTTGTACGATGTTCCGAGAGTTTCGTACGATGCTCGGAAAGATTTGTACGATGTTCCGACATCTTCGTACGATGTTCAGACATATGTGTTCTGCCAACCGAGAGTTGCTCTGACAGGCCCTCGCCACTTAGCGTAGCTTCGTCAGATGCAATCTTCTTTTCTATGTTTGCCTGGAGTTCAGTTGCTTTACCCTCTTCCAGGTTTTTTGCCGCCTCTTGTTGTTTCTGTTCGTCAGTCATGTTTTCTTTTTTTATCGGTGATTATTGCATCACCATCCTTACAATTAATTTTTTTTGCATCGTTCCATTTGACAGTTGTAAGATTGGCACCGGTGAAATCGGCATTGTGAAGTCTTGAGCCTGAAAAATCAGTGTTTGTCAGCTTTGCATTGCGGAATGATGTACCAAATTTTGAGGTAATAAAAAATGCTATCTTTCTTATTCCAGCGAAATTTTCTCCACCGCCCAATACTTTTTTGCTAATAATCACGCAGGAAATAGCAAGAATCAAAGGCGCAACGCCTCCTGCAATGCTTTTGCCAAATATTCCGCCCGATAATGCCACAATCATAAAAAGAATATGGGATAAGTCGCCTGCTACCGTTCGGGCTATAACGCCTACATAGACCATAACAACCAATAATAGCAATGCGAGTATGAAATATAATGCGCCTTTACCGGTGCCCCACCCAAAAATTTTGGCGATGATCCAATATGCGATCGCGGAAATGATAAAAAAGATGATCAAATTCCAGGTCGCCCTGGTGCCGCCTTTCCAAAAAGCAAAGAGAAGACAAAATGAAGTGATCACAATGCTGATGATTCCGGCCAGCCTTACTTTACTGTCCGGATCTGCAAGCATTCCCCTGATGGTTAGACCTACCTGTGCTGATAGATAACCGGAAAACAATGAAACTGCCAATGCAAGAATAAATATCAATACCACGTTTACCGGCGTGAGGCCTGTTCTCACATTTGAAAGATCGGCACTTGTAAGATCAGAGCCGGTGAAATCGGCACCACGAAGATCACTGCCGGAAAAGTTGGCATAGCTGAAGTCTTTATTTTGTAATACTGCCTTTTGAAGATTTTTATTTGAATAGTCTTGTGGCATGAACATTTGCATTTATTCTTTTTTTCTTTCTGCACGACTGTCTAATGTTTCTTTTTCTTCTTTCAATTCTTTACTGAGGAAATAGTTCAGGAACGTTCGTATCACTGCAATTGAACCGAGTTCTATTAAGTGTGCAGTTGTAGGCGAAACAATGGTCCCGGCAATGTCGGCTGCCAATTGAAGTTCCAGCGCAATTACCAGCCAGCCTCCGAATACCATCCGGAACCAGCTATGCAGCGGGTGATCTCCCGGGAAACGTTTCCTGTATTGTGAACTTCGGATTAGAGACATAATAATGCCAATTATGATTGCCATCAATGAAAGGGCATTCATAATGATCTCCAAAAATTCTCCCCATGCATCCAATGTTGACCTGAATGATTCAATGATTTCGTTCATGCGATATTTTTTTTCGAATCCACAAAATTTCTTTCATCAAAACGTAGATACGATTCCCTTTTTCAACTGGTCCTTTAAGAATTATTCATTCAACATTGCTCTTTTTCTAAAGTTAAATTCATCATTAGTATTCTCCCGAACAATACACCTGAATCCCAAATGATTCATACCTGTATCTATCATCTGTGGTTGCCTGGCTGCGGGTCTGTACCGCAAACAATAATTTGGCGCGCACAGATGCGAACCGCCTTTGATCACCTTTCTAGGAATTTTTATTTCCGGCTGGCACTCATCATAACTTTTCTCGGGTGAAACCACTCTTGGATTCACGTTCGTCGTACAGCAGGTCTTCACTTTATGGGCGCTCTCATCCAGGTTTTTTACATACCAGTCGCAGGTCCATTCCCAAACATTTCCTGCCATATCGTACAAACCATAACCATTGGGTTCGAATGAACCAACGGGAGAGGTGCCTTCATACTTATCTATCAATAAATTTTCGTAGGGGAAATTTCCCTGCCAGGTATTGGCCATAGGTTTTGAGAACTGAACATCTTCATCACCCCATGTAAAGTTTTTTCCTTCAAGGCCACCTCTTGCTGCGAATTCCCATTCTGCTTCTGTTGGCAATTCTTTGCCGCACCATTTTGCATAAGCTTCTGCATCTTCGTAAGCAACATGCACAACCGGATGTTTTTCTATTCCTTCGAGGTTGCTCGAAGGGCCCAGCGGATGTCTCCAGTTGGCGCCGGGCACCCATTCCCACCAATTGAAATAGCTGCTCAAATCAACAGGACCTTTTGCTTTCTGAAATACCAAGGCACCTGGAACAAGCAATTCTGGTAACGCGCCGGGATAATCTTTCGGATCAAGCGGTCGTTCAGCAACAGTGATATAACCTGTTTCATCAACAAACTTTTTATAATCTTCATTCGTTACTTCATATCTATCTATATAAAAACTATCCACGGTGACCTCATGCACCGGTTTTTCTTCGGGATAAAATTTATCCGATCCCATTAAAAATCTTCCCTCTTTAATTAATATCATATTGTCAAGGCTGACTTCAAATCCTGACGTTTGTGTTTGCATGCTTTATTTGTTGTGATTTAAGTTTAAAATTTCACGGCAAGGGCAATGACTTTACATATCTGGAATGAGAGTTATTTTTCAGTGCTTGCTGTGAACATCGCTTTGGGAGCTATAGCAGGATCAACTATTTTAGTTGTACTGCCTGAGACTACCGTATCGGCCAAAGCCGACCTTAACAGATTGCTTTTCATAAGTTTTTTTATTTGCTGTTGATTAAAAAAGGTTTAGTGCCCCGCTAAAAAACGGGACACTATTGCTTAATAACACTCAGCGGAATCACTACTAATCACGTGAAAGTGCACCTGCTGCTTCTTTCTCCATATCGATATATACTTCCTTGCTTACATCCACGCCAACGCCGAGGATCGTTCCACCGGTGAACGTTCCGGGATTTTTGTATTCCGAACTTACATTATCCCCACTATCGAAGCCAATGCATAGTCCATCACCTGACAAAGTGAACTTGCCCGGTTGTGTTTTCAACTCACCTTCGCCTGCCACTTTATCATCGATATACAATTTGCATTTGCCCAATGATTCACCATATTGGCCACCTTTTTCACGGATGAATTCCATACCGACAGAATGCTTGCCGGTTGGTATCTTGTCTTTTGATACAAATTTTTGCTCGGTAATACCCAGGAAATTGTAAGTGTAATAAAGCTTGCCGTCTTTAATGAAGAGCGAATGTCCTCCAAAACGGGAACCATGAGCGAAGATGACGCCGGTTGCCTTATCGGTAATGTCTACATCGGCGATGATCTTGTAAGAACGGCCACGGATATTCACGGCTACGCCTTCAGGCACCGGCTCCGTACCGGGATAATACACATATCTTTCCCTGGCCGGTTCTGATTTTGGACGTTCAATACCGAGCAATTGCACTGCAGTACGGTCGTCAAGAGGCAGTACAAAATTTTTATCCGCTTCTTCAAACCAGGCATCGATCAATGCTTTTAATTTATCGGGATGTTTATCGGCTATATTAGTTGCTTCGGAATAATCTTCATCTACATGATAGAGTTCCCATTTGTCTTTGTCAAAGTTTCCTGCGCCGCTTAACGGGGCATGTAATGCAACTGCTTTCCATCCGTCTTCCCACATGCCTCTTGTGCCCAGCATGGAATAATACTGGCGTTTCTTTTGCGTCTTTGCTTTCGCATCATCAAATGTATAACGCATCGAAACTCCGGCCACCGGGTATTGCTCTGCTCCTTTGTACACCTTAGGCATTTCCAAACCAACGATATCCAGTATCGTTGGAACGATGTCTGTAGAATGATGGTATTGCGCACGTACTTCGCCCTTTGCCTTGATACCTTTGGGCCAATGAATAACCAAAGGACAGCAAGTGCCTCCTGCATATTGCGAATAGCGTTTGAACATCTGGAATGGCGTGCTGAATGCAACTGCCCAGCCTGTAGGATAGTGATTGTAAGTATCAGGTCCGCCGAGGGTGTTTAAATATTTCAGGTTCTCAGCCAGTTCATCCGGATAGCCATTGAAGAACTTATTCTCATTTACGGAGCCATTCGGACTTCCTTCGCCCGAAGCGCCATTATCAGAACAATAAAAAATGACCGTGTTATCCAACTGGCCTGATTTTTCGAGATAGTCAACAATACGTCCAACCTGTACATCGGTGTACTCAGAAAAACCGGCATACACTTCTGCCATGCGTGCAAATAATTTCTTTTCATCTGCATTCAATGAAGCCCATGGGCGCACAGCATCGCCGGGAACCGTTTTTGCCACATCTTCCGGCTGTGGATTGATCGGTGTTAGCTTTGTTCCTTTTGGTGCTATGCCCTTTTCAATCATTCGCTGAAGCACCCATTCGCGATAAGCCTCATAGCCATCATCGAACTTGCCTTTGTATTTATCCGCATATTCTTTCGGGCTGTGATGCGGTGCATGGTTGGCGCCGGGACAGAACCACATAAACCAGGGTTTGGATGGATTGCTTGCTTTCTGGTCACGGATCATCTTTAATGCCTGGTCAGTAAGATCCTTTGATAAGTGATAACCATCTTCCGGACTGTAGGATTGCGAAATAAATTTATTATCCTCTATGAGATCGGGATACCATTGATTGGTTTCACCTCCGATAAAGCCGTAAAAACGGTCAAATCCTTTTTGCAACGGCCATTCTGATTTGCTGCCACCGCTTGATATATCTTCTTCAGGCACATTGTGATCTTTGCCCAACCAGAATGTACTAAAGCCGTTATCCTGGAGTACCTGTCCAATCGTTGCACATTCAGCAGGCAAACGTCCGGCCCAACCGGGAAAACCGTTAGACGCTTCTGTTATACATGCGCTGCGATTGACATGATGATTACGGCCTGTAAGAAATGTAGAACGTGTAGGTGAGCACAATGCTGTTGTATGCCATTGGGAATAACGGAGACCGTTATCGGCCAGCCGTTGCAGTGTTGGCATATTGATACGTCCACCGAAGGGTGACCATGCCGCCAGGCCTGTATCGTCATACAAAACAATCAAAATATTGGGAGCGCCCTTCGGAGCCTGTTTCAACTCGAAAGGCGTCCAATCCGCTTTGGAGTCTCGAATATCTAATTTGATGACTCCTTTGAATCTTTCGTTTGCTGTTGTCATGTTTGATGTTTTTATTTTTTAAAAAAGTAACTCGTTTCAAAAAGGTATTACTCTATCTGAACTAATTGACAATTCCTAAAAAAATTCAATGCTACCGCTCCCGGGAGTGTTTCAGAAAGAATCCGGGAATCCCATCACTGCGGAATTTCGACATGAATGCAAAAAAATACTGGTACATTGCTCATAGGTGCTTTTTTGAATTTTATCCATTTTCAAACAGTCTTTTGCGGTAGAATGTTGAATGAATTACGTACCGCAACAGCTCAGGGTACTATTTTGCTTTCTTCAGAAATTAAACGACCAGATGTTGTCTTGAATGATGGCGCAACTATATTAAAGATCGGTGTTTATAAAAAGTATAACATCCAAAAGATAAAGTTGTTTTTCATATGTTTATTTTTTATAAATATTATTATGGCAATTCAAAAGGCCAGCCTTGCTTATTGAAAAGCAGGATCCAATTGAAGTGATATCATCAGTGATTTCGTTACAAATCTGTGTATGTCACTGTGGCCGGGATCCGGACTGGCTTTTGATTTCCCGAATACTTTATGTCGGAGCTGATTTATAAACGGCGATCTGCCGTTCTTAAAAAGGAAACAAACATGCACAGAGGTATTTGAATTTGTAACGGAATTAGCGGTGCAATATTCGGCTGGTTACATCTCGTTTGCAAATATGAACGTCGGTTTTATGCCAACTTTTTTAAATTATTGGCAGATTATTAATTCTTCATTCACATAATCATGTTTGCCACAGAGGCACTGAGACGCAGAATAACTTAAATCTAAAAAGGCCTCCTCAGTGTTTCTGTGTTTTCAGATGGCAAAAGAATAAGTTCAATTTATCGAAGTGTAAGCCTGTTTGATAAAATCAGACGGCGTTTGGCCTGTGCGCTTCTTAAATGCTATTGTAAAAGAGTTCCGGTTGTTGAAACCACATTGTTCCGCAAGCCCTTCCAGTGTATGTAATTTCGCCTCTCCGTTTTGAATTAATGTCTTCGCATGATCAACACGATAGCCATTGAGGAAATCGTTGAAGTTTGTTTTAAATACCTGGTTAATTACCGCTGACAAAATGTAGGGCTGCATATTCATTTCTGCAGCCAGATTTGCCGAAGTGCATCCTTTTTTCAAATAAGAACGTTCCAGCAAAATATGGTCGGTTACCTGTTTACTTAAGTCGGTTAGTTTCTGGCCTGACAAATAGGTTTCTTCCGGTACATTATCCGCGATGGTTTGTGTTGGCTTTGTAAGCAGGCGGATCTTTAATTCATCAGGGCTATCCGTTACTGTTTCTGTATTTTGAGCACTTGGAACATTTTCATAATTGCCGGGATCATTTTTAAAATCTCTTATCACAACCCCCTTCAGCCCATACAAAATATTCGGCTGCATGATCAGCGCCACCAGGGTTATAGTTAAACCGATCGCTACTGAAGTAACAGTTACAAAAAAGGAGTTTTGCTGCACACCAATCATTGCGTTGAGGTAATAAGGCAAAAAAAACAAAATTTGTGATCCACAGAAAATTTTCGCCCACAACATCACTCCCTTGTTTTCTGCTACGAGGTTATGCCCACCCTTTACTTTACCCGAATGAATTATCATCCTCACCTGCAGTATCCAATAAAGCATAGTGAGTGCAACTCTTAGCGGAGTGTAAATAGTGCCAATTCCCAGCCAGCCCTGTGAGAATTCGTTCCATGTTGTATCCAGCGCCTGTGCATCTATTGCTACCTGCTGAATTTTGTATTCTGCTGACCGAAAATAGAAGGGAATAAAATCTATAATGAATACTGTTACGGGGATAAAATGGACCAGGTCAACCGGCCTGAATCTTTTTTGTTGTATCAATGACCTGATATAAAAAAAAGAAAAAGGCATTAACAGCAGCCCGGGAATATAACCGGTACGATATGTATGATACCATGGAAACCTTGTAATTAATCTTGAATACAATAAAAATGCTACCACAAAACCATACCCTATTGTAATATAATAAGCAGCCAGCCACCTGTTATTTACCGCTTTGCTTTTGGAAAAAACCAATAATACTGCGCCTGCTACGAAGCATAGTATTACTGTGATAAGAAAAATAAATGCTGATGTGCTGAATACCGGCTGCATGTTTCCCTCATTATTTGGTGGAAGGCCTATTGAAAGCTTAGCAAATTACAAATATTTCTTCCACATAGATTTTGTGATTGCATTCAGGAGTTGTTTCAGTTTTCGGTTTGAC
>DATBFI010000513.1:0-11064 GCA_036558585.1 Chitinophagaceae bacterium | reverse complement strand
ATATTAACCTGCTGAGTAATGTCCTCAATTAATTCTTTTTGTTTCGGGAAAAAAACCTCATAATTAAAGCTTAGTGTTGCGTCGCTTTGTTTTACCAGTAACTGCTTATTGGCTGTTACGTTTTTTATTAACTGGTATTTTTGATTTGGCCATACGACAAGAAGACTATCTATTGAAGTTAAACTATCAAGCCCGAAATGAAGCCGCGGTTCAGATGATGACATAAAGCCTCTCGTGAGCATTAATTGCTGATATTGAATTTTCCCACCCGTAAAAACATATGCTTTAGCACCAATGCCCGACAGGTTCATTCCATCACCTTTGAAAGCAACAGAAAAATAATTTTTCTTTGGAGCATTGTTCTTTAAAACTACTGCGGGCGAATTAAGACAATTGATTACGAGATCCTCATTTCCATCGTTGTCTAAATCGGCATAAGCGGCTCCGTTAAAATATCCCTTCATCTTACCGGTTCCCCAGGATTCACTTACGTCTTTAAAATTTAAATTGCCATCTCCTTTAAATAAAAAAGGATGTGAAGCGCCATCCGGCATTTTTTCCTGAAGATCTTCATATTTGTCTTTACTATTAACGGCTTTAATATTATTGGTGTTTGACATAAACATAATAAAATCCAAATCAAGAGGGCGCTTTACTATACCACTTGAAATAAATAAATCTTTATTTCCATCATTATCAAAATCAGCAAAAAGAGGACTCCAACTCCAGTCAGTAGCAGATATTCCACCCTGCAATCCCACATCGCTGAAACTTAAGCCACCACCATTATTTCGTTGCAAACAATTTTTTGAATACTGATTTTGATAACCATTCCTGACAATTTTTTGATTATAAATATCGAGATGTTCGCCATTGCCATAAGTTTTCAAAATTTTTTCATCCGCTGGCAGCATATCTGCAGTAATCAAATCCATTTGTCCGTCGTTGTTATAATCAGCTGCATCATTACCCATACTATAGCGGCTGTAATGATGAAAATGTTCAGCACCACTTTCTGTAAAGGTGCCGTTGCCATTATTCAGATAATAATAATCATTTTCATGAAAGTCGTTGCCAACATAAATATCGTCCCAGCCATCATTGTTAAAGTCAGCGACAGCAATTCCCAATCCATATCCCAAATTGCTTTGATAAATACCTGCCTGTGCAGAAACATCAGTAAATTTCCTTTCGCTATTCATTAAATCATTTCTGTATAGCTTGTCGCCTGCTACAGGGTCAACCTTTCTTCGGTTACTTGTATCCACAATATTTTGATTTGGGTGTTCTGATTGATTGAGGATATAGCAATCTAAATCACCATCGTGATCGTAATCAAAAAAGACAGCTTGTGTTGAAGTGCCCGAAAAATTCAGTCCATATTTAGCAGCGCTTTCAGTAAATGTGACCTCACTCCGGCCCTCTCCAGAAGATGAGGGAGAAATACCGTTATTTATAAATAATTCATTATGCCCGTGGAATTCATGAATGCCCGCAACCGCACATACATAAATATCTAACAACCCGTCTCCATTAACATCAGCCATTGTTACACCTGTGCACCAGTCTGAAGTTCCTGCTACACCAGCCTTTTCGGTTATATCTTCAAATTCAAAGTTGCCTTTATTTAAATATAATTTGTTATTGCCATGACTGTTGGCGGTGAAATAAATATCAGGCAGACCATCATTATTAATATCTCCAATGGCAACTCCGCCACCATTATAATAGTAGATGTAATTAAGAATGCCGAAGAAATCTTTCTTTTCCAAATTGTTGGTAAAATCGATATTGGTTTTGGAAGATGACAGACTCGTAAACAAGCTGTTTGAATTGTTACAGGAAACAAAAACCAAAGACGAAAGAAGCAGGTAAATAATATACAATTTCCGGGTGGACATATATACTGTTTTATATCTCTGCGTTCCTGGTAACCTGTTCCTGGTTACTCCTTTCTGAAAAATTTTGCTGCTGATCCTTTTTAAAAACAGGCTCAGAAAAATGCAAATAAGAAAGCGACAACTGTCGAAATAAATTAATTTTCATTTTTGAATTTTATTTAGCAGGAGCATTTATTCGTTTTGAAAATCTAAACATGCTTTCTTCGTTATCTTCATAGTCGATCAATTTTTTTTCAACTGAATATAAAAACATGGAAGGATATTTCCTCGGCTTGAACTTAATTATAAATTCATTTTTCAAATCCTGCAATAAGGTCACATTTTTTTTACCATTTAAATTCGGTCCATACTTATTCATAAACTGATCTATTTTTTCCTTGCTGTCAAGGCTAATTAAGTAAACAGCTGCCTTTTTATATTCCTCGTAGTGTTGGTTAAGATTTGTCATAGCGTGTTGACAGTGCTCACATTCGGCATCAAAAAAGAAAAAGAACAACATTTTATCGGGTGCAAGATTTTTATTGGTAAATACACTATTGTCGAGTTTAAAAAAATTAAAATCAGGAATTGTTAATGCCGGGGTCTGGGCAGAAACATTAAACGTGATCAATAAAAAAAGGGTGAGAATTTTAAATGTGTGTTGCATGGCCGGTTAATTGTTATTACTACAAAACTCGTTTCTTTTCTCATCACGAAAATGTTCTTTCTTCAAAAAAGGAAAACAAAATCATTTAAAAATTCTTCCTGATTTTGTTTTCCTTAAATACCAAACCATTACTTACAAACACTTTTTAATACCCTCTATTTTGAATATATAACCCGTTGGTAAAGGTTATCTGGTCTTGAGGAATCGGGAAATACTCATGCTTATTTTTTGTGAAATGAGCACTGCTTAAGAATTGGTGTCTTGTTTTTTCCACAGCAAAAAATGCATTGAGTGTTTCGGCCGCAATTCCCCAGCGTACCAGATCGAAAAACCTCGGGCTCTCCATAGCAAACTCAAGCCTGCGCTCCCATTGTAATGCTTTAAACGCTGTTGCCTTATCCCATACAGGAATATTTACACCTGGCTTATAAACGTCTATTTTATAATTAGAAGGGAATGTCCCATCTGCTTTTTTCACCAGCGCCGTACTGTTGGCAGCCCTCGTCCTGATTTGATTGATCAAAGGCAAAGCAGCGTCAGGGTTATTCAATTGAATTTGGGCTTCAGCATTCATTAAAAGAACGTCGTCATAGCGTATCACATCCATATTTACTGAAGTCCCGTAAAAAGGTCCGAGCTTTTTAAAACACGGGCATGTAGCCAGTTGCAATTCTTTCATGGTACCAAACCCACCGTAAACTCCTGCCAATCTTTCCCAGCTATGATCATAGGGAATAGCAGCATTGTATTTAAATGGATGGCCCTGGATCCCTACAGTATGATCAATTCGCGGATCCATAGTTGCGCCATTGGTAGTAAGATCAGCATCTGTTAAAGCAACATCATTGAAATGATCAAACATGGGAACTCCATTGGCATCTGTCCGAAAGGCATTTACAAGGTTTTGTGATGGAACGTGAAATGCGCAACAACCATATTGCGGAGCGCCGGCAAAATAATTTAAACTGGTTGACATGCTAAGCCTGCCGCCAATGGTAGTTCCGTCATTAATAGAATATTGAATAGCAAATACAGATTCGGGACTATTGTCATGTCCATCCAGGAAGTTATACGCAAAATCAGGGTTTAAAGCATATAGTCCTGAATTGATTACATCATTGGTTAAACTCACCACCTGCTGAAGTTTTGCCTGGTCAATACCGGTCACATTATACTGGTCATCCTGTGTATAAGCCTGGTAGAGCCTGACTTTAGCTAAATAAGCTTTTGCTGAAAGCTGGTTGGCTCTCCCGGGTTCACCAGGCTGCGTTTCCGGAAGACTATCTACAGCCGCCTGAAAGTCACCAGCAATTTTCTCCCATAACTCGTCATTTGGCATAGTGTTGGAAACCTGCAGTATTTCATCATTGGTAAGTGTTTCATCAAACCAGGGAATATTTCGAAACATTACTTTAAGCAAGAAATAGATGTGCCCCCGCAAAAAATGCATCTCGCCTATGCGGGTTATCTTTTTAGGGAATTCATCATCTGATAAATTACGTAATGCCCGTAAAGCGTTATTTATCCTGGAGATAGCACCGTATGCTCTTATCCAGGTGCCGGGAAAGCCAAAATTACCCGCACCATTGTTGGAAGGATTAACAAGATAAAATTGTTCATATTTATCCATTTGTTGCTGGTCGCCTATATCGCCTCCTCCCTTATATGCATCATCAGAGCGAATGCTGCTATACTCCCACATACTGGTTAGGGGTGCATCCCACCAGTCATTGGCAATGCCGGCGTAGGCTGCTGTTGCCAGGCCGTCAGCTGCAGCTGGAGTGGTAAGGTCTGACGCAGATAAAGCTCCCTGAGGTTTGTAATCCAGGAATTTTTTACACCCCATTGAAAAGAACATTACTGCTGCCACAATCATTTTAATACTATTATATTTCATAAACTTATTTTTTAGAATTAAAAGTTTGCGTTTATTCCAATAGTATAAGCTGTAGGTACAGGCCATAAAGCCAGGGAATTAGCCCTTTCAGGGTCCTTCGCTGTAAATTCATTAGACTTGATAGCGAATAGATTTTGACCTGAAACATATATTCTAAGCGATTCCATTTTCAGGCTGCCCGCAATATTTCTTGAGAAATTATAACCCAGCGAAACATTGCGAAGCTTAAAATAAGAGGCATTTACATAATAGTAATTTGAAGTCCTGTCTTCACCATTGTGATTTAAAAGACTGAGAGCAGGTGTAGACGAGCCCGTATTGTCAGGCGTCCATGCGCTCAGCGTCCCAGGCCCGAAGTTTGACCTGGCTTCGACAAATGTATTTAGACGTTTGATAGGATCATACCCGGTTTTACCTGCTACTCCTGAGCCAAAAATGGATAAATCGAAGTTTTTATAACTCACATCTATCCGGATGCCAAATTCGAATTTAGGTAAAGTAGTACCCAGCCAGGTTTGATCATTGGCATCGATCTTTCCATCCGGTCCTGTTAAATGGCCTAATGAATCTACGCCGGCAATATCTACGTATCTAAGTCTTCCGGCACCCTGAAGTGTGCCGTCCAGCACACCCGGTTGTTCAGGGGCCTCCTGCGCCTCCTTTGAGGTTTGGAAAATACCATCAGTTTCATATCCGAAAATTGAAAAGCGGGAATGCCCTACAATAGAATGGTTTGCATCACCTGGATAGGCCGGCCTGACATTATCCGGCAAACTTGTAACCTTATCTGCCCAATGACTTGCATTACCTGTAATAGTGTAATTAAATCCATGCGCAGATTTATGGTTATAACTTAATACAAATTCCCATCCGTTATTATCTACATTGGCCCCGTTTACCCATTGTTGCTGACCTTCGCCAAGGGCAGCTGCAACAGGAGGCTGTATCAATATATCGCTGGTCTTCCTTCTAAAATAATCAAATGAACCGGTGATTTTTTCATTTAAAAAACCAAAGTCGAGACCAATGTTAGTTTCTGTGGTAGATTCCCACTTAAGGTCAGGATTGCCCCTTTGTACCTGGACAAAACCAGATGGAAGTGACCCGGTATTTACCCCGTATAAATCATAAGCACTCCCAATATTGAGCCATTGGGGGTATTGCGGGCTGGCGGTACCATAATTTGGCTGCAAAATTGTGAATGATGATAAATTCCCTATTTCCTGGTTACCCACAGTTCCTACACCGGCACGTAACTTAAGGTTTGAAACAAAATTTATTCCCTTGAAGAAGTCTTCGTTATTTATTCTCCATCCCAGTGTAAATGCAGGGAAGACACCGTATGGATTATTGGTTCCAAAACGTGAAGAACCATCCCTCCTGATAGTGAACGAAGCTAAATACCTGTCTGCGTAGCTATAAAAGGCTTTGCCGAATTGAGAAAACAATCTGAAACCGGTTGCTGTGCCATTATTCGTTTGCGCGCCAACGCCGGCGCTTAATTGAAGATAGCTCACCTCCTGCAGTGCAAAGACGGTTGTATTAGCGCCAAAGGTTGAAAAATCATTTTTTATAGCCTCTGTTCCGGCAAGTAAGTTTATCCGGTGTTTTCCAAATAACAGGTTATAGTTCAGCGTATTGGTCCATGTAATGGTAAAATCTTTTGCTTCCTGCTCACCATAACTATTGAAAGACCTTACGGGGCCCTCATCACCTATCAATGCAGCATTTTTAGCAAGAGCATCTGAATAGTCAAAACCAACGCTTGTATGGAAAACAAGATTTTTGATTATTTCCAGATCAAGATATACATTTCCCAACAAGAGGAGTTGGCTCCGCGTATTGAAACGGTTTAAATATTGCATATCTACCGGGTTGTTCCTGTCTGAATAGCCCGCCCCTCTGGGTCCGCCATAAGTGCCATCCGTTTTATATAATGGAATCGTTGGTGGAAGCGTTAGTGCAAGTTCAGGAGTGGGCGCCCCTCCAACATCTGTAGTAGAGTTAACCTGGGATGTTCTCGATACCTGAAGATCTTCCCCAATCTTCAGACGATCATTAAATGTTGAAGTATGGCCGTTAATTCTTGCATTATATCTCCGGTACCTGGTAAATTCAATTAACCCATCATTGTTATAATATCCAAAATCCGCCAGGAACCCGTTTTTATTGTTACCGGCAGAAATAGCAAGGTCAGCGGAAATAATGGTAGCAGGTTTGTATAAAGCATCCTGCCAGTTGGTATTTGCTACAGGCTCAAGGCTGTCTGTTGCTGAATAAGGGCCGACAAAAGGATCATAGTTAGGTTGATTATTATTGGTTGCACCTACAAAGGGAGCAATCAATACTTTATTAAGAACAGGATTTTGATAATCACCATTCCAGTCATACCTGTATATCTGGTTTACGGTTTGATCAGGATCAGTGCCATCATTCACGGCTGCCCGCCATAATGCAACGCCCCTGTCATATGAACTAAGCAGATCTTCCTGCCACGGTGTTTCGGTTTGTCTGGTGAGGCTGGTATTGAGCTGAAGGTGAACTTTATTATCAGTAGCCCCACTCTTTGTTGTAACAATGATTACCCCGTTGGAAGCTCTCGATCCATAAATAGAAGCCGCTGAGGCATCTTTCAAAACCTGTATGGAAGAAATGGAACCGGTACTGATATTGGCGAAATCTTCATACCTGGTTGTAGGTACACCGTCGATAATATAAAGCGGATTGGTATTACCCAGTGTATTCACACCCCGGACAAGAATGGTGGGAGGACCTCCATTCCCTCCGGTGGGCGAACCATCAGTTTGAATATACAAACCCGGCACCTGGCCCTGCAATGCCAGCATGGGGCTGCTTGTCGTTGAGTTTTTAACGGTACTAAGATTGACTACGGAAACAGCTCCTGTTAAATCTACCTTTCGTTCGGATTTATAACCAGTAACCACTACCACGTTAAGGTCACCCCCCAGATCTTCAAGTTGTACACTTAAATTGTCTGATGATGCGGAGATTTTTACACTAACGGGTTTCATACCCACAAAAGAAAAAGTCAGTTCATCGCCTTCATTAACATTGATGGAGAATTTGCCGCTGCTATCTGTAATAGCATGACCTGATTTTGACTGAACTGCCACACCTGCAAGGGGTGAATTTGTCGTTTTGCTGGTGACAGTGCCTGTCACTTTTTTTTGCTGCGCAAAGCTCACAGTGACAAGAAATGTTATGATGAAAGTCAAAAATTTTCTCATAAATTTTATTTTAATCATTAAGTTTTAGTTCCCTAAAGAGTGAATTTGATTAATAGTACTTAATGTATATATTGGGCAAGCTCCTTTTTGTGAGGCTATAAAAGCACCGAGCTTGCTTGCAAATTCCAGTACTTCCTGGGGTGGTGCCCTGTCAATTAATTTTGAAATGACACCGGCAAGAAATGCATCGCCGGCGCCTACCGTGTCCGCAACTTCAACTGTATAACCCGGATGTTGATAAAATACAGAGCCTAAATTGAGAATAGCACCTTCACCGCCCTTTGTTACAATAACACTTTCAATATTGAACTTGTCTTTTAATAATTGGATCCTGTCGTTATCACTCGTATAATTGCTAAACCATCCTGTAATCAGGTGTAATTCAGCTAAATTCATTTTGAGTATATCAGCCTTCCTCAGTAATTCTTCAATAATTTTTTTATTGTAATGAGGAGGACGCATGTTTATATCAAGCGCCTTTGTTTTCGCTACTTCCAAACATTTAAATAAAGTATTTTTTGATTGTTTGTTTCTCGTAATAAGACTTCCAAAAACAAGGTATTCTGAATGCTGGAGCAGGGGCACAAAGTCATCTTCCCATTGAATAAAATCCCAGGCTACAGGCTTAATAATATTGTATGATACCTCATTATGTTCTTTAAATTCTGCATATACTTTTCCGGTGACCACCTTATAATCAATTTGAAAATAATCTGTACAAATACCATAACCGGAGCATATATTTACCAATTTTTCGCCCATGTCATCGAAGCCAACCCTTGTGATTAATGCAGGGTTTTTCCCAAGTTTCTGTAAGTGATATGCTACATTCATAGGTGCACCGCCGGGAACTGAACTATATGGTAAAATATCCCAGAGAATTTCTCCGAAACATATCACCGGGTGTGTATTTGTTGCAGACATAATACAGGTTTTAGCGACCAATAAAACTGTTTAAAAAATCTGCTTAAGTAAAACCAGGATGTCTATGTATTTTTAAATTTCATGGGGGAAGCAGTTAGTAGCGCAATTTATAAGGGTGTGGAAAAAATTCCTTTTACTATTGTATCAAACATTTACAAATTAAAGTACGGGAAGAAAAAAAATTATTTAATTGATAATCACTCTTTTCAAAATTTTTTTAGCAGCGCCGGCTAACGCAATTCTAAAATTGTATCACAGGTTTTCAAAAATGTTTCAGGAAGTTGAGGCAGGGCATTCAACCGGTAGCTTTGTTCCTGTATCGCTCACACAATTTGAGATTACCGGTTAAGATGTTTCAAAGATTTAAGATAACTTTGAAAGAGAGATTTAATACTAACCTATTCCCCAATTAAACACTGCTTATACTTAATTTGTAATCGACGAAAAAAAGAAATTACGCAAACTTTTGTAGTGATTTCGCAGGCATTTAAAATAATGTATTCTATTTAAACCAACTTCTTACCTAAATGAAAGCTTACAAAACAATTTTAAGATTGCTGATATTCTTAAAAAGTAATTTTTTGAGAGGGATACTATTTTTATATGCAGTTTCTTTTTTTTCCTGTAACAGCGAAAAGGCAAAAAAAGAATATACAATTGGATTTTCTCAATGTACCATGGTTAATAAATGGAGGCAAACAATGGTGGAAGGAATGCAAAGAGAATTATCCTTCCACCCGGAAATAAATTTTATTTTCAAAGATGCCAATGGCAGTACGCAAAAACAAATTGAACAAATACAGGAACTTATCAACCAGAAAATTGATTTGCTTATTGTTTCTCCAAATGAGGCCGCCCCTATTACTCCAATCGTAGAAAAGGCTTTTGAAAAAGACATTCGTGTAATAATAGTGGACAGAAGAACATTATCTCAAAATTATACGGCCTATGTAGGAGCCAGCAATTACGAAGTGGGTTCAGGGGCTGCAACTTTTGCGAATTCAATATTAAAAGGCAAAGGAAATGTATTGGAAATATCAGATATTCCGGGCTCATCTGCAGATATTGACAGGCACAAAGGTTTTACAGACTTTGTCACACAACACCCGGGTATAAAGTATGTATCAAAAATTTATTTAGAGGGCGATGTGAATCCTTCGGGTGAAAAGCTTTTTCAATTTTTAAGATCATCTCCTGATATTCAGCTAATATTTGCTCAGAATGACCGGCTTGCCTTTTCCGCTTACAGAGTCTGTAAAAAAATGGGTCTTGACCAGAAAATAAAAATTATCGGAGTGGATGGTCTTCCCGGGGAGAATGGCGGAATTGATTTAGTTGAAAAAGGATCGATAAAAGCTACTGTACTTTACCCAACAGGTGGTGAGGAAGCGATTCTAACCGCAGTAAATATTCTTGAAGATAAACCTTATCAAAAAGACACGCGCCTGGCAAGTACAATAATTGATTCTTCTAACGTGAGGATCATGAAATTGCAGAATGAAAAAATATTGGCTCAACAGAAAGATATCGACAGGAGACAAAAAAAGATCCAGGAGCAGGAGGTTATTACGAGAAATCAAAGCAATATCATTTACGCTATCTCGATATCACTTGCATTGGCATTGATCTTTGGTTCAATATTGTTTTATTATTTACGCGAAAATAAAAAAATGAATGCCAGGCTTTCGTTACAAAATGATGAGATTCTGAACCAGCGCAATCAACTAATAGAACTGGGAAAAAAAGCCAATGAAGCCAATGAAGCTAAAATAAAATTTTTCACTAAGATATCTCATGAATTGAGAACCCCGCTTACATTGATACTTGGCCCGCTGGAAGAATTACTGCAAAGCGAAAAAATTTATCATACCGCCGGCCAAAGTCTTTTATTGATACATAAAAATACGATCAGGCTTTTGCGACTGATAAACCAGTTAATGGATTTTCGAAAAATTGAAATTGATAAGTTAAAACTCAGGGTCTCTGAAAACGATATTGCTATTTTTTTAAACCAGATCATAGAAGCTTACAGGGACGTTGCAAAAAAAAGAAATATAGATCTGCGGCTTATTATAAAGCAAAGTTTTTTAAATGTATGGTTTGATGAAACAATGCTTGATAAGGTTTTATTTAACCTGCTTTCCAATGCTTTCAAGTTTACAAACGACGGCGGATATATTTATGTTTATCTAGAAAAAGATGAAGTGGCAAACAATGTAAAAATAACCGTTGAAGACAATGGAGTGGGTATGACAGAAACAGCAGCCGAACATGCTTTTGAATTATTTTACCAGGGTGAATATGAAAATTATAAAGGTTCGGGGCTTGGACTGGCGCTATCGAAAGAACTCATACATCTGCATCATGGGATAATTGAAGTTCTAAGTGAAAAATGGAAAGGCACAAAATTTACAATCACTCTTCCTTTAGGGAACAATCATTTTGCAA
>DATBFI010000512.1:0-5250 GCA_036558585.1 Chitinophagaceae bacterium | reverse complement strand
AAAAACTTTTTTTCTCATGGGCTTAATCCGAAGTGCGCTTAGAAAACCCATATCCATTCTGGTAATTGTAATGGGTTTATTCTTTTTTGGTATCAATGCAGTACGCAATATCAAGATCGATATTTTCCCGGATCTGAATTTGCCGGTCATTTATATTTCGCATCCATACGGAGGCTTTACGCCAACGCAAATGGAAGCTTTTTTTGGTAAGCAATATGTCAACCTCTTGTTGTACGTATCTGGTGTAAAAAGTATTGAAACAAGAAACATCCAGGGACTCACTTTAATTAAACTCACTTTTTACCAGGGCACCAATATGGCGCAGGCGGCGGCCGAAGTAACCACTTTTACTAATCGCGCCCAGGCCATTTTTCCACCAGGTTCCCAGCCTCCTTTTATTTTACGTTTTGATGCGTCTACTTTGCCAATTGGTCAATTGGTATTAAGCAGTCCTAAACGATCTAATAATGAACTCATGGACATGGCGAATGTATATGTTCGTTCTTCCTTTACTTCTATACCCGGTTTAGTGTCCCCGGCACCCTTTGGCGGGAATATCCGAACTATCGTTATTAAAGTTGATCCGCAATTATTAAGAGCGCACAATCTTACACCTGACCAGGTAGTAGAGGCCCTGCGCATTAATAACCAGACAACGCCGGCCGGAAATGTAAGAATAGGTGATTACAATTATTATACACCCGCTAACACTACGATAAAAGATATCAAAGAATTTGGTAACATTCCACTATTTAAGGGCGGTGTTCAAAATGTGTATTTGCGTGATATTGCTACTGTGGAAGATGCCGCAGATATTACCACTGGCTTAGCCCTGGTAAATGGAAAACGCTCCATTTACCTGCCTATCACTAAATCGGCTGATGCTTCAACATGGGAGGTAGTTCAAAATTTAAAAAAGGCCCTGCCGCATTTTCAAAGCCTATTGCCGGAAGATGTAAAACTATCCTATGAGTTTGACCAATCAGTATATGTTATTAACGCGGTAAAAAATTTAATCACCGAAGGAGCTTTGGGTGCTGTGCTTACAGGCCTGATGGTATTATTGTTCTTAGGCGACAGACGCGGTGCTTTAATTGTTATTTTAACTATACCTGCCTCTATAATTTCGGGTGTATTGTTTCTTTACCTGTTTGGTCAGACTATTAATATTATGACGCTGAGTGGGCTGGCGCTTGCTATTGGTATACTGGTGGATGAATCAACGGTAACCATTGAAAATATTCACCAGCATTTAGCCATGGGTAAACCAAAAGCACTCGCCATATGGGATGCATGTAAAGAAATTGCTTTTCCCAAACTCCTGATCTTACTCTGTGTCCTGGCCGTGTTTGCGCCTGCCTTTACAATGTCGGGGATACCGGGTGCTTTGTTTTTACCACTGGCTATGGCAATTGCTTTCTCCATGATAACGTCTTATTTCCTGGCGCAAACGTTTGTTCCTATTATGGCGAATTGGTTAATGAAAGGTCATCAGCATAAATCATCCACAGATGGTCACATATTATCGGACGAAGAGGAGTATTTAGCGCTTGGTATTTCAGCAGACGACGAACATGATACGTGGGATCAGAAAAAGAAATTACTGGAAAAACAAATAAATAGTAAAAATGGAAAATTGAGCCGCTTTGAAAAATTTCGAAATAGCTTCCTGCGATTTTTAGACCGCATTTTTCCATATCAAAAACCCCTTGTTATTCTTTATTCGCTTTTGACTTGCGGAATTGTTGTTTTGCTGTTAATGAATATTGGCCGCGATGTGTTGCCTAAAATAAATGGCAACCAGTTCCAGGTTCGGTTACGTGCACCAGATGGTACAAGGTTCGAAAGAACTGAAGATATAACGATCGAACCCCGGCGTATACTGGAAGATATGGTTGGAAAAGAAAACATCCAGGTAACCTCTGCGTTGGTAGGAATGCATCCGGGACAATTTTCAACCAGTCCTATTTATTTATTTATGAGTGGTCCCCAGGAAGCAGTGATGCAGGTGGCTTTGAAAGACGATTATGAAAATTTAGATGCGTTAAAAGAAAGATTCCGTCAAAGGATGAAGGCGGCAATGCCGGATGTACGACTTTCATTTGAACCGATTGAACTAACCGATAAAATTCTTAGCCAGGGATCACCAACGCCTGTTGAAGTAAGGATATCGGGCAAAGACAAAAAGCTCAATGAAGAGTATGCATATAAAGTAATTGATAAATTAAAACAGGTTTCTTACCTGCGGGATGTTCAGTTGGCACAGCCCGTTAAGTATCCTGCAATAGATATTAACATCGACAGAACCAGGGCAGCCCAGATGGGTGTAACGTTATCTGATATATCCCGCTCGTTAATCGCTTCTACTTCTTCATCACGATATACAGAGAAAAACGTATGGATAGATCCAAAAAGCAACTTAAGCTATAATGTGCAGGTGGAAGTGCCTGAAAATAAAATGACCAGTATAAATGATATTAAAGAAATACCGGTACTTGCTAATCAATCCCGTCCTGTATTAGGTGACGTGGCAGATACCAAACAGGATACCACTTACGGGGAGAACGACAATATAGGCGCAATACCATTCCTGTCTGTAACCGCCAATTTAAATAATAAAGATCTTGGCGCGGCAACCACGGATGTAAAGGCTGCTATTCAATCTTTAGGAGAATTGCCCCGTGGATTGACAATTGAAACAAAAGGTTTAAGTGAAGTATTATCTGATACTTTAAGCAGCCTGCAAACGGGATTAATTACCGCAGTTGTAGTGATTTTCCTAATGCTTGCCGCTAATTTTCAATCTTTCAAGGTCTCACTAGTTGTATTGTCAACTATACCGGCTGTGCTTTTGGGATCATTGCTTATGCTGATTCTTACCGGCTCTACACTCAACCTGCAATCGTATATGGGTATGATCATGTCCGTAGGGGTGTCTATTGCAAATTCTGTTTTATTAATTACCAATGCCGAACATTTGCGTCGCCATAACGGGAATGCATTATTGAGTGCAAAGGAATCAGCTGCACTACGGGTACGACCTATTTTAATGACCACTATGGCCATGGTTGTGGGTATGATCCCTATGGCATCCGGCCTGGGCGAAGGGGGGGACCAGGCTGCCCCGCTGGGACGTGCGGTAATTGGTGGATTGATCGCTTCTACTTTTGCCGCATTGATCATATTGCCACTGGTATTTTCCTGGGTACAGGGTAACACATCAACTGCTTCTGTATCCCTTGATCCGGAAGATAAAGAGAGCAGGCATTATATTCCTGAATTGCATCATGCAGCACAGTAAGTTCATTATAAAGAAAGTGTTCCTTAATCATTCAAAATGTAACAATGAACCGGGCCTTAAATAAAATAATAGAGATTAAGTTTATTATATTTTGCAGCTTGCTAACAGGTTTGCTATTCAGTTGCCGTTCCCGGGAAAAGTCGCCGGAGCAAAATGCGGGAACACAGCAAGCAGTAGCAGAAGTACCAATAACTGAAGTATTTTCTCTGCAAAAGGGTCGCTTGTCATCCACCCTTCAAATTCCCGGGGAGTTGATAGCTTATCAACAGGTAGACCTGTATGCCAAGGAAAACAGTTTTGTAAAAAAGCTGTACGTAGATGTTGGTTCAGAAGTAACCCCGGGCCAGCTCCTCGTTACCATGGAAGCACCGGAACTGGGTTCTCAATTAGCAGGTGCGCTTTCGAATATCAAATCTCGCGAAGCGGTTTATATGGCAAGCAAAGCCAACTATGATCGTTTGTATGAGACCAGTCAAACGCCGGGCACTATTTCGCCGAATGACCTTGAGCAGGCTGCTGCCAGAAAAAACTCAGATCTCGCACAACTGGAGGCAGCAAAAGCTGCGTATAAACAAATTGCAGAAACGCAAAATTATTTACAAATACGTGCTCCTTTTAGTGGTGTTATTACTGCACGAAATGTAAATCCCGGTGCCTATGTGGGTCCTTCCGGAAAAGGTTCAGAAGTTCCTCTGCTCACTTTGCAGGAACAGAAAAGGCTACGCCTCGTTATATCCGTTCCAGAAGCGTACACCGGTTATCTTAACCATAAAAACGAAGTGAGCTTCATGGTCAAAGCTTTGCCCAATAAACAATTTAAGGCGCAGGTTAAACGTATGGCCGGAGCTCTTGATGACAGGCTGCGCTCAGAGCGTATCGAAATGGATGTGGTGAACAACGACAAAAAATTACTGCCCGGTATGGTGGCTGAAGTTGATCTCCCTTTGCCGGCAAATGACAGTACTTTCATTGTACCCAAATCGGCAGTTGTAAATTCAACACAAAGTGTATTTGTTATTCGTGTGGTAAATAATAAAGCAGAATGGGTAGATGTAAAAACTGGTAGAGAAAATAATGGTGTAATAGAAATCTACGGGAATTTAAATTCCGGCGACCTGCTACTGAAAACAGCGACCGACGAAATCAGGAATGGCAGTTCGCTGCAGAATCTGAAAACAGCAGAACTATGATCATGGATAAAGTTGCTATGGCGCAACAAATACAAAGCAGATTTTGGTCTGTGCTGTCGAATATCTCTCCGGGTCTGAACTAATGAACTTTATGATTACTTTTTTTACAAGGCAAATAAAGTCTTTTCAATGTTCATTATGAAACGTGGTTCGGAAATTTCTTAAAAATATATGAATCGCCCAATGCCATCAATATTTTACGTTATCAGCATTCATTAAAATTTATGCTGCGAAAAGATTGGTAAAATGGGCGTTTTACTTCAACTTGCAGCCACTTCAATTTGCAGATGCAGTTTCCTCATTTGAGTGAAACGATCATGAGTCTGTAAGCTATATGTGATTCCCGGGCTTATTTAAGTAACTGCCCAATGGCAGCTAACTTTATTTGCTCTGAAATCAAAACGTTTATGTTTAAATTAAATAATAACACCAGTTTAAAGCTGCTGAGATGAAACAACTACTGCTTTTTTGTTTATTTTCTTTTGCCTTGATCAACTGTTTTTCGCAAACAACGGTTACCGGAAAAATAACTGATGAAAAAACGGGTGCGGCCATATCCGGAGCTACGATAAAAACAAAACAGGGAAGAGCTGTTGCAGTATCAGGAACAGATGGCTCTTTCACACTAAACATTCCGGGAACACAAAAAACACTTATTATTTCTTTTGTCGGGTACAGTGATAAAGAGGTAGAGGTGAGTAAAAATTTTATGAATATCTCTCTTTCACAATCTTCAAAATCGCTGAGTGAGGTTGTGGT
>DATBFI010000511.1:0-3609 GCA_036558585.1 Chitinophagaceae bacterium | reverse complement strand
AGCAATGTCTTCTTTATTTTCCTGGTTGCTATTAAAAATAAAATAGCCGGTCGGAGCTCCAACAATTAACAGTAATAACACAAGAAGAATAATGACTTTTGGATCTTTATCCTTCTTTTGTTTTATCCGTTGCCACAGATCTTCAGGAACTTTTGAGGAATGATCTTCTAGCTTCCTTCTCACGAATTCATCAAATTGATTATCTGTCATAACTATATTGCAATTTTTTGTTTTGACATAATTTGTTTTTGCAACAGTTTTCTTGCCTTTACCAACTGGCTCCTGCTTGTTGTTGGCTGTATACGAAGCAGAGCAGCAATTTCATCATGATTGTACCCCTCCATAACGTATAAATTGAAAACGATGCGGTAACCGTCAGGCAGGTTGCTGATTAGTTTCAGCAGCTCATCTTCAGTTAAATTCGATAATGCGTCGGGATCTGTTTGGGTTGATGTCAGGTCCTGGTTATTAATTTCTGAAAACCGAATCCTTTTTTTCTGTATCATTTTTAACGCACAGTTTACCACGATGCGTTTCATCCATCCCTCAAATGATCCCTCAAATTTATATTGGCTTAGATGGGAAAATATTTTTATGAATGCTTCCTGAAGTATGTCCTCGGCCTCTGGTCTGTCACATGAATAGCGGAGGCAAATGGTCATCATGTGGCCCGCGTATTGGTCAAAAAGTATACGCTGGCACTCCACATCATGCCGTATGCAGCCCTTAATAAGTTGCTCTTCAGTCAAAAAGTCTTAAATTTTTTACAGTAAAATTCTCTATCAAACACTATTAAGTTAATAAAATTTTTAATTGTATATACTATAGTGTACACACTATAAGCTCTTACCTGTTGCAGTGAAACATAAATTGGAAGGTTCTGCCTGTCGGCAGACAGGGATTTCTTCATTCTTGCCTTCTTCCGTAACGTTTCCCTGTCTGTCCGTACAGGAGGTTTTGGGTTCCTCATCACTTTCAACATCAAGAGAGTGTGTAGTGTATTTTGCATGTACTTTACTGCATACAGTTATCCAAACTAATCATTTATTAACCAGGTATAAATGAAAGGGTTTAGGTGATTTTATAACGATTGAACCAATTAGATACCTGCGTGTAAAAAAATGTTGCCTGCCATAAGGAAATTTCCTGGCAGGCAATAATAGTCTGAGACAGTTTCGGGCTTATTGAACTAAAAACTGCTCATGAATATAATCTACAACATTAATAAAGCTTTGGGTTTTATCGTACACCTGCAATTGCCTGTCGGCGCCGGTACCCTGATCAAGTATCTTATGTACATAGCTTATTGCATGCCGGTTGCCTAATTGGTCTACCACATCATCAACAAAATCGAGCAGTTCATAAATAAGAACACGTGTATTCACCTCAGCTTCTTTTCCAAAATCAATGAGGGTCCCATCGATACCATAACGGCTGGCACGCCACTTATTTTCATTGACCAATGCGCGCTGGTACATCATAAAATTCATATTCTGGCTGCGCAGTTTATAAAGCTTGGCGCAAATAGATTGAAATAAGGCCGTAATGGCAATGGTTTCATTAATAGTCATAGGTACATCACATATACGAAACTCAACTGTGTTGAAGAAAGGATGTACGCGCAGATCCCACCAGATCTTCTTTGCATTGTCGATACAGTTGGTTTTTATAAGCAGGTTCACATAATTATCATAAGCTTCAATGCTCTCGAAATAATCTGGAATGCCGGTGCGCGGAAATTTATCAAACACTTTTGTACGGAAAGATTTGTATCCTGTTTTTCTCGCTTCCCAAAAGGGCGAATTGGTGCTTAAGGCATATACATGCGGAAGAAAATATCTTGCAGAGTTAGCAATATGTATGGCCATTTTTCTATCATCCATTCCTACATGCACATGTAAACCAAAGATGAGATTGCTTCTTGCTGCTTCCTGCAATTCATTTACAATTTGATTATATCGAACATGGTCTGTTATCAACTGGCTCTCCCAATGGCTGAAAGGATGTGTGCCGGAAGCGCCAACCCATAAACCCATATCATCCGCAATTTGTGAAATCGTTTTTCTTAGTGTGGCAACATCATTATAGGCTTCATCAATGTTCTGGCAAATATCTGTGCCCACTTCTACTACGGCCTGGTGCATTTCTGCTTTCACTTTATCTTTAATTACTTTTTGCCCTTCGGTTACAATCTTCTGTTCATGACTTTTAAGCTCACGTGTTTTCGGATCAATAACCATATACTCTTCTTCTACCCCAAGCGTGAAATGTTTGTAGCTAAGCTGTGCCATCTTACCCCCTAATCCGCCTTAGGCGGAGAGATTTTTTAGATTGTGTGCTTAATTAACTTATTCTATAGCAAAGTTCCTTTAGGGATTTAGGGCTTTGTTTGCCGCACTTCTCTTCACATATTCCCCCCATGTTAAATTATCTTTTCCATCCTCATGCGCCATTGCTTTTTCAATTGCATAATTGGCAGCGGTTTCAACAACCCATGCAAAATTTTCTTCACCCACACTGTTGCGATCGGCGTCTGGTGCGGGATTGCAAAAATCAATCGCAAATGGAACTCCATCTCTGACTGCAAGTTCCACGGTATTGAAATCATATCCTAAAAATTTATTGATGCGCAAAACAATTTCTTCCATTTGCTTCAATCGCTCCTGCGTAGGAGTAAAATTTGCAGCATATCGCAGGTGGTGCGGATTACGGGGCTCATAAGGCATGATGCGTACGTACTTGCCGCCAATGCAATAACAGCGATAATATTCCTGGAATACAATTTCTTCCTGCAGCATCATTACTAACTGACCCGTTTCAGCATGTTTGTCGAAAAAATCTTCAACACCAGTGAGTTTATAAACACTTTTCCAACCACCACCAGCAAAAGGTTTCATGTAAGCGGGGAACCCAACATAGTTGAAAATAGTTTCCCAATCTAAAGGATATGCAAGATTTGCAAAAGAGGTTTCGGAAGTATCGGGTGGAAGGTCTCTTGAAGGCAGTATAACTGTTTTAGGAACAGGCACATTGATCTTTGTTGCCAGACAATTATTGAAAAATTTCTCATCTGCACTCCACCAGAAAGGATTATTAATTACTGCTGCACCGCCTAATGCGGCATTTTTAAGATAGGCACGATAGAATGGCACATCCTGGCTTATACGGTCGAATATCACAGAATAGCCTGTTGATACACCCTGCATCACCTTATCGATACGTACAGGTTCAGCATGAATACCTTGTACGTTTTTGCTGTTTACTCTTTCAATAAATGCCTGGGGAAAAGTGCGTTCCTGCCCATATAAGATGCCAATCTTTTTCATAGTGAGTTAGATTAAGATGGTTAAAGAAAATTATTGGGAAGCCAATTTATAAAACTAATCTGAATTAGTATAATTCAACAAATTAATTCTTTGGAAATTAATTATTGTTTTTTCCAGATCAGGCAGCACAATAGGTTCGTCTTTTTGAGCACTTCAACCAGACAATAATTCATAAAAGAAATGTTCTGCATTGCGGGAAAGTTCGAAAAACCTGGCATAGTATTTTAAAAGTCTTTTACAAGGGATAAAAATATAAAGTAGCAGGAAGAGATACTCTTCAGCA
>DATBFI010000510.1:0-4468 GCA_036558585.1 Chitinophagaceae bacterium | reverse complement strand
GATAACTGCATTTTTTAATTCATTCAACACATCCGATATTCGCGTATGAATGATATTGAGCATGGATCTATCATTTGATAATACAGAAACAGCATTTGCCTACAAAACAGATAAGGAATTAAAAAGCGCCCGCTTTCTGCTAAAAACCATGCACTATCCTTTATTTGTAGCATTGGGTACCCGTTTAACGCCTTTTGTAATGAAAACCGGGTTGCCTGTTCATGGGCTTATTCGGAAAACAATTTTCAAACAATTTGTTGGTGGCGAAACACTTGAAGAGACAAAAAGGGTTTGTGAAATGCTGGCGAATTACCAGGTTCAGGTTATTCTTGATTATGGTGTTGAGGGTAAAGAAGGTGAAGAAGATTTTGAACATGCTACAGAGCAATTTATCCGCGTAATTAACTATGCTGCCTCACAGAAAAAGATTCCTTTTATTAGTATAAAAGTAACGGGATTTGCAAGAAACGCCTTACTGCAAACCTTAAACGAAGCACCACGTTTGCGTAGTGGTATTCACGATAATGAGGAAGAAATGGAAGAATGGGAAAGAGTAAGAGAAAGGATGTACCGCATCTGTGAAGATGCTGCAGAAAAAGGAATTGGTGTTTTAGTGGATGCAGAAGAGAGCTGGATACAAGACCCTGTTGACCGGCTTACAATGGAAATGATGGAAATATTTAACAGAGAGAAACCGGTTGTTTATAATACTATTCAATTATATCGTCACGACAGGCTACAGTTTTTAAAATTAAGTCACAGCATTGCACGTCAACAAAATTTTATTCTTGCCGTAAAGCTTGTGCGTGGTGCATATATGGAAAAAGAGAGAACACGTGCCTCTGAAAAAGGTTACCCTTCACTTATTCAGCCTGATAAAGAACATACTGACCGCGATTATAACCGGGCTATACGTTATTGCATTGACAACATTAATAATATAGCATTTATTGTGGCTTCGCACAATGAAGACAGCAACCTGCTTGCTGCAGAACTACTTGATGAAAAAGGTTTACCACACAATCATCCTCATGTTCATTTTTCCCAATTGTATGGCATGAGTGACAACATTACCTTTAATCTTGCAAAAGCTGGCTATTCTGCAAGTAAATATTTACCTTTTGGGCCAATCCGCGATGTTATTCCTTATCTTATGCGCCGTGCACAGGAAAATACAAGTGTAAGCGGCCAAACAGGAAGAGAGCTTTCACTGATTAATAAAGAATTGAAAAGAAGAAAAGGAAAATAGTTTAGTTATTTGCCTTCAATTTTTTTATTCGACTTATTTAAGAATGATGGAAGTGGTTTTGACCATAGGCAAGTTAAAATTTGATTATCCCAGGTTAATAGTACATTCTAATTTTTACAACTTGTTATTGAGGGTGAACCGTTTTATAATCTTTTATTGAATGCTATTGGCTGTTTAGCTTCTTAGACAAAAAAAACCATCCGCCTGAGGCAGATGGCTTTCTAAAGTTATTGCTTTTCTATTTTGACTTTTGCAGGTTGGGGAATGGTGCAGGAATAGTATTTGGTCCTGTTTCTGTCGTGCCCATGAAATCAACCGTATTAGGATCTCCGCCCGTAGTTAAATTCCAGATCAATCGGCTTTCAGAGATGCCCTGTTGTTCTGTTAAATACTTAATAACAGTATTCACTCTATCCCATCCAAGTTGCTGTGAACGTTTATTAGACGCAACATAATAGCCGCTTACCCTAATATTACATCCTGGATTTGCATTCATTTGCTGAGCTATATTGTCCAATACTGCTTTGGCAGTAGAGCTAAGTGTTAAACTGCCTGTCTTAAATTGTACACTTGGCAATGAACCCAAATCACAAGCTGGTTTCATATTTTTTATGCTATCGCGTAATTCAGCACAACATGGAGGTTCAGGACACTTGCCAATACCATCGGCATCAACAGGGAAACAATCACGTGCAGTAAGAGGTTCTTTGTCTTTATAATCCGGAACACCATCGCCATCTGTATCACGACTTACACCATGACTGTCAACAGGAGCCCCTGCAGGCGTGTTCGGTTCCATATCAAATTGATCTGTTACCCCATCACCGTCAGCATCAGGTAATACCGGTGTTGGTATCTTCATGTGCTTGGGAGTATTAACTTCATTGTATACATAGTTATTGGGGTTAAGCCACCAAAGAGGCTGAACAGCTTTCGCAGGGTTGCCTAAATTGAAATTCAACCGCAGCTGGGTAGCACTCACAAGATCATTTGATTGACCCAGCTTAAGCCCGTCAAAATTATCATCAAAAGGCACAGTGAATTTTTGTTCCACACCAATATTAACCCTGTCACTTAACTTCCAGGCAATACCAGCGCCTATATTTAAACCATGACGAACCAAGCGATTGCCGCTTCCATCAACAACATCTTCTCTGTCACCATTAACATCAGCGGCGTTATTTTCATAACTGTCATCAAGCGCGTCTTTTATATCCTTCTTTATATCGCTTCTTTTTCCATTATAATCAGTCATTGTTTCAAAATTATACGGCGTACTACCATTCAATGCATTCACATCCACATCGGCACTCATAATACTGTAACCCGCCAACACATAAATATTAGATTTAGGATTGCCCCTGTAATTACTAATAGTATTCAAACTTCCTATCAAATCGAGTGATAACTGATGAAGTTGATTTTTATAATTTGCTACATATAGTTGCCCGTGCGATGTATAAGTTCTGGTCCATGGTCCTCCATGATCAGGAGTGCCCCTTAAACGATAATCCAATCCCTTATTAATCGAACCATTCCAGCTGCCTCTCACTGAAAAAATATGTCCCAATGCTTTTCTGACTGAAAGACCACCTCCAAAACCAAGTTGAGGATCAATATCACTAAAAATAAAGGATGCGCCACCACTAATACCCAACTCCCACATATTACGTGGTTTTGCTGGATAAGGATATGTATTGTTCATGAACTCATTTTGCTGGGGCATGTTTTTCACAGATCTCTTGGAAGAATCTAATACCCAGCTATAACTCGCATCATTTCTTTGAGCAAAAGATGCCGTAGCTATTAGTCCTGTAAGGGCTAATAATGTAATGTACTTTCTGCTTGCCATAGGTAAAAATTGATTTGTTTGTAATGTTTCCCGTAAAGATTCCGGTAACAAATTTATAGATTGATTATGAAATACCAAATTTTTACAATATATTTTGCTATAACGGTAACAACAAAACAGAAAAAAGTTACCAATAAAAAATATTAATTGCAGCTTATCTTGCGGCTAAGTTTTTAGAATGGATAAAACACATTATGTTATTGCAAAGGAAATGGCTGCCTTTGAAGAATATTTTAAAGAAGCAGTAAAAAGCAGAGTGCCATTGCTAGATAGAATAATGCGTTATATTGTCAACAGGAAAGGCAAGCAGCTCAGACCAAAGTTTGTTTTATTAAGTGCAAAGCTTGGCGGTGAGATAAATATTTCCACGCTGCGTGCAGCATCCCTTGTGGAATTATTACATACTGCAACACTTGTACATGATGATGTAGTTGATGATGCAACAGAACGCCGCGGTTTTTTTTCTATTAATGCATTGTGGAAAAATAAAGTGGCGGTTCTTGTTGGTGATTATCTTTTATCAAAAGGATTATTGCTTTCGCTTGATAATAATGATTTTGAAGTATTAAAAATTTTGTCAGGGGCTGTTAGAATGATGAGTGAAGGTGAACTACTGCAAATGGAAAAAGCAAGGAATTTGAATGTGCATGAAGATATCTATTATGAAATTATTCGCGGCAAAACTGCTTCTCTGCTTGCTTCCGCATGCGGGGCAGGTGCATGCACAACTTTTAAAGATTTAGATAAGATAGAAAAATTGAAATTGTTTGGTGAAAAAACCGGCATGGCTTTCCAAATAAAAGATGATCTTTTTGATTATGGGACTAATGATATAGGTAAGCCAACAGGGAATGATATAAAGGAAAAAAAATTAACTCTGCCACTTATCTATACATTGAACAATGTTGATAAAGCAATTAAAAAAAAGATCATCTATATTTTAAAAAATGAAAATACGAACAAGGAGAAAATTAGATTTGTGATTGATGTAGTGAAAGACAGGGGAGGAATACAATATGCCTGCAAAAAAATGATTAGTTTTAGAGATGAAGCTTTATCTATTTTGAATGAATTTCCTCAAAGTGATGCAAGGAATACGCTCGAACAACTTGTAAAATATACTACAGACCGAACTTACTGATGCAAAAAAGATGGAAAATAAAAAGTGCTGATACAGCAATGGTTAAGGCCTTATCCGATTCGCTTCGAATAAATCCTGCCATTTGTAAAATTCTTGTGCAGCGAAACATAAAAACTTTTGAAGAAGCAAAATCTTATTACCGACCTCAATTGTCAGATTTGCATGATCCCTGGTTAATGAAAGATATGCGCACTGCGGTTTTGCGAATACAATCAGCCCTTAATAA